>WJJA01000163.1 GCA_014729955.1 bacterium | reverse complement strand
GTACATCTTCGCGCCGGAATGCTTCGGCATCACCAGGTCCAGGCTGATGAGGTCCGGCGTTTCGGCCTTGACCTTCTCCATGCCGTCCAGGCCGTCCACCGCCTCGGTGACACGGAACCCGGCATCTTCGAGCGCCATCGCCAGGTATGCCCGAATATCGTCCTCATCGTCCACCACAAGAACATGCTTCTGTGATGCATCACTCATGGGTCGGCCCCCTTCTCTCCCTGCTTCGCCTATTCTTCTTTTTCTGTTGTTTGCTTGTAGAGCATCTCCAGGCGTGCTCGCGGCAGCGTGATGCGGAAGGTCGATCCGACACCTTCCTCAGTGTCCATGCTGATCCTGCCGCCGTGCTCCTGCACGATTTTGCGCGTGGTCAGCAGCCCCAACCCGGTACCTTTACCACCCTTCGTCGTGAAGAACGTCGTGAAGACCTTCTGCTTTACTTCGGAATCCATACCGATGCCGTTGTCCTGCACCTCGAACAGAAGGGCGCCGTCCTCTTCGCGTGTTCGCAGAATGACACGCCCCTGCTCATTGTCGCTCATCACCGCGGCGTCGATACCGTTCGAGATCAGGTTGGTCAGGCACGCTTCCATGCCGTCCGGGTCGAGGGGCGCCGGAGCAATCTCCTCGTCCAGATCGAGCGCGAGGTCGACACCCTGCTGATGTGAGGTGTCCTTGTACAGTTCGTACAGCTGCCGCATGATCTCGTTCGGATCGGTCGGCTTCAGGTCCGGCAGGCGGCCCTTGGAGAAGTTGAGGAAGCCGCGCACCAGTTGGGTCGTTTTGTCGAAGTTGCGGCGAAGAGAATCCCACCCGCGCTCGATACGCTCCTGGTTGTTCTTTTTCAACCCGCTGTCGACCATGTACATCCCGCCTTCCAGGCCCATCAGCAGGTTCTTGATCGTGTGCGCCAACCCGGCGACGGTTTGACCGACGGCCGCGAGACGTTCCGCCTCGAGCTTCTGGTTCTCCAGGTTCTTCAGGTACGTGATATCGGTCGCGATTTCGATCACGTGCTGGAAAGGCTGGTCACTGCGTGCCAGGGGAGAAGTATGCACGACGTAGTACACATCCTTACCATGCACATCGTATCCATGCATTTCCTCGACATGCTCACGGCCGTCCACGAAGGTCTCCATCGCGGGACAGTTCCGGCAGGGAGTGTCACGGTGCTTGCGAATGGCGTAGCAGGTTCGACCGGCGGGCTCGCCGAAGGTGCTGCGATATTTTTCGTTCGCACGGATCACGTTGAACTGCCGGTCCAGCACGGAGATGTAGCATGGGACACGGTCGAACAAAATGTCGTACTCGCGCTGGAACTGCTTCGTCTCGGTGATATCGCGGCTCATCTCGAGGATAAACTGCACCACACCGTTCTCGTCCTTCAACGGGGCGGTGTGAACGATATAGTGGCAGGTGCGGCCGTTACGATCCACGCCCGTTTCATCGGAAACCTTCGCCACACCGGTTTCGAACACCTTCCTGGCATGGCAGGGCTCACAAGGATTTTCGCAGCTCTTGTACACCTGGAAGCAGCGCTTATGGCGCCAGTCCCCGAAATACTCGCGGAAATGGTTGTTCGCGAGCACCAGGTTCAGGTCACGGTCGATAACGGCAATGTTGTAGGGCACCTGTTCGAACAGGGCCTGCTGCAGCATGCCGTTCAATTGGGTGTTTTCCAGCAGTTCGGTCATGGATGTCTTATCCTGTCAGATCCTTGACCTTCGCCAGAAATTCATCCTTCTGGATCGGTTTTTCGAAGAAGGCGTCCGGCGGCTCGATGGTACGGCGGGTCTTGATGAATTTTTCAAAGTTCGGATCTTCGTAACCGGTCACGATCACGATGGGAATCGACTTCAGATCGTCATCGTTGCGCAGCTCCTTGTACGCCTTCACGCCGGACTGCTCCGGCATGGTGATATCAAGCGAGATCAACGCCGGCGCGTCCGCACGGGCTTTCTCAAGCGCTTCGATGCCGTTCCGTGCCACCACCACCTCGTACCCGTTGTCTTCTAACAGTACGCTCAGAAACTGGACGATATCCTCTTCATCGTCCACAACCAGGATTTTCTTTGTTTCGCTCATGATGCCCGTAAACCTCAATGTTATCGTTTTCACAAGAACGGTCGGGCGGCCGGGAAGTGCCGCTTCCTTCCATGCTACAACATAAGCAGGCCCGCTGCCCGTCCGTGGACTCTATGCTCTTCAACCTACGGACAATCCTGTCGCAGGGCAAAACGAATACAACACTTATGCAACAGTTGCAACACCCCTGAGAGCGAACGCCGCCGGGCAACGGCGGCGTTCGCAAACACAAGTGCGATTACATCATATCCCAGTCGAGAATCGGCTCCCTGGCATCCTCCATCGCATTCACGATCAGCTCGACCAGGCCGCCGTAGTAGATGCCGGATTTTTCTTTGGCGCCGTAGAAGTCCAGCATGTCGCGGATCGAGCCTTTGCAGTTCGAGCAGGGGGCGCAGACATACTTCTTCGTCTCGGGCGACATGTCCTCATCCTGGAAGGCTTCCAGGATCTGGCGGAACTTGCGCCGGCTGGAGATATGATTGCGCCAGTCAAGGAAGTTGTTCTTCGACATGATCGCGAAGCCCGACCCGCCGCCGCAGCAGTAGTTTCGCACGCCGTGCGGGGTCATTTCGCGGAAACGCGGCGCGAGGTAGTTCAGGATATCTCGTTGCGGCTGCACAATCCCGAGGTTGCGCACGATATTGCAGGGGTCGTGAAGGGTAACCGGGAAATCGTTTTTCTCCGGGTTGAACTTGATCTTGCCGCTGAAGACGATGTCACGCATCAGTGTGAGGATCGACTCACGGGGGATATTGCCGATCCCGACACGGTCGGCGATTACGCCGAGCGCTTTCGTTTCATGCCCGCATTCGCCCATCACGATCTTCTTCACACCGAGCTTCTTGGCGATCTCGAAATGGCGTGTGGCGACACGCGCAAGCTGTACATCATCGTAGAAGAGACCGTAATTGACACCGTCATAGCCTGCCAGTTCGGAGGACATGGTCCAGGAGATGCCGGCCGCGTCAAGCAGGATGGAGGAACAGCCGTGGTTTTCCGGCCAGGCCAGGAATTCGCCGGCGTTTTCCAGCAGCAGCACATCGGCGCCCTCGACATCCCAGGGCGTCTTCACATCGAAGCCGACACGGTCGGTCATGTCGTCGTCGATGAACTCGATGTTGTCCATCACCACCATCTTGTTCATGCCGGTGGAGGAACCGACCTCCATTTGCTGAATCGTGCCCTTGCCGTGCAACTCCTCAGGCGACCACCCCAGCTCCTGGCTGAACAGCTTGCGCAGTTCGTGAGTGATCAGGCCGTTGTCCACACCGATCGGACAGGACTGGGCGCAGCGACGGCACAAGGTGCAACGGTAGGACAGCTCGAACAGGCGCGAAATCAACGTCCAGTTCAGTTCGATGCCGCCCTGCTGGAAGGTGTTGAACCACTTGTTGCCGTTCTTGACATACTTGAAGTAGAGACGGCGCAGGATCTCCGAACGGTAGGTCGGGCGATACAGTTCGTTGTGACCGCTCTCTTCGTAGATCGGGCAGTCTTCCACACAGGTCTGGCACTTCGCGCAGTGTTCCATGGAAAGCAGCAACGGCTGCAGGAAGGTCCAGTTGTTCTCTTTCGTGAAGAGTTTGTGCAGGCCGCTGAGGAAGCGCTCGACCATCTCTTTCTCTTCCTCTTCGGACTTCGGCTTCTTCAGGCTCGCGGCGAGGGTGTCGTCCAGGGACGCTTCGTACTCTTCGCGCGTTTCGTCCTTGAGTTTCTTGAAGCCGGGCAGCTCTTCAATATTGTCGTAGGGCGGAGGCAGCGGCGGCAGGTCCTTCAGCTCGACATGCGCGAGCTGTTCGGACGGTTCGCTCATCTCTTTGACATTCGCCGGTCCGCAACTGCAATAGACCACACCCATGCTAGGCCTCCTTCTTTTCGTCATCAACTTTGCCGGTGCCGCTCACCAGGTCAACCCAGTTTTTCTTGCCGTCCGCGCCGATATGCGGGGCTGCCCAGGTGACAGGTTGCGACACCGCCGCGGCAATCTTGCCCTCCAGCGGACCGCCGGGCATGTTCGGTTCGTCTTCCCACCGTACTTCGTGGTAGGTGAAGTATTTCGTGAAAAAATGGGTCATGTGTGTGAACGGCAGGTACACGAAGAACAACAGCACGACGGCGATATTGACATAGCCCACTACCGGCAGGGCGGGAATTTCGCCGAAGCTCACGAGCCCGGCGAGCAGCCCGACGGAATGCAGCGCATACTGCGGATCGAGCAGCGCCCACAGCAGCGTGGTGAGGTAGATCGCGCCGAGGTGAATCAGGTTGACAAAATGGCTCGGCGATGCGAAACGTTTCATGCCGTTGTCGCTGAGCCGCATCACGAACAGAATCACTGAGCCCAGCAGTCCGAGCGCACCGCCGACGATCGCCAGGGCCTTCAGCAGGGAGACCAGGATGCTGAGGAAACCGGTCGAGAGATCCAGTCCGGCGACCCCGAGGATGCCCAGCAGCGTGACCAGCGCCAGGTGCCCGATCAACAGGTAGAGCCCGAAGTGCATACCCCAGGAAGAGAACCATAGCTTGCGGTTGTGTTCCCAGACCCCTTTCAACAGCAGGATTTCCGGGATCATCACACCCAGTTCGCCAAGATGGTCCTTGTCCTTGGACTTGGTCCACCAGTCCGTCTCTTCCAGCATGGAGCCGCCGTGCGCCGCGCGTCCCTTCTCATGCGGCACCGGGTACAACTCCCAGCGCAGATGAATCGGAGTACGCATGATGCGAACCGCTCGCGCGACAATCGCCGCGATGAAAATCACCAGTGAAAGGATCACCAGTCCGTGTAAAATCGACATCTTCCCCGCCCCTCGATGCTTTGTCAGCGTTGTTGTGTACGTTCGTCCGTGTCGGCATCCAGTCCGGCGCGTTCACGCAGGATCTCACCGATATTGCCGTTGCCTGTTTTTAAGCTGAACACCAGCCGTTTCAAATCTTCGGTGCAGTGTGCCGCGAGGCGGTATACCTCGCAGGTGCGGCACTCCTTCTCGTCACAGCACCCTTCGTTCTTGAAGATCACCCAGCAGGGCTCCATCGCCCCCTGCATGATCGGACAGTCCGCTTGCGCTTCGGCATTGCAGCCCTTCAACTCCCAGCAGGGCAGCAGCGACCACAAACGCTTGATCCCCTCCAGGTTCAAGCCCTTTTTCTTGATCAGGTGCTGAATCAGACGGATACGCTCAAGATCCTCTTCGGACAGCATGCGATAGCCGCCGGATGTACGGTGGTAGTGGATCAAGCCGGCTGCCTCATACTTGCGCAGGGCTGATTCGGAAAGCCCTGTCGCTCGTGCCGCTTCACTGATCGCGAGGGTCGGTTCCAGCGGATTCTGAGTGCCTGTTGTAGTGTGTTTTGCCGTCATACCGCAGAAGCTTGCCTGCTCGTCGGATGTCCTGTCTCGTGAAGCCATTCACAACCTCCCGTGCGATACACGGCAGCGCCGGTCCTGCCGGCCGGGGCGGTCGCATCGCAATCGCTTGCCGACCCATGGTACAAACCTTGTACTTTAAAATCAAGCCCTCGTTTCATGTTAGTGCATAGAAAACAATATGTTTGGAATTCCTAACCGCGCAAAACCGCGCATCAGGTCTTTATCTCCGGCTTACACTTCAAAGTGGAGACATTGAGAGCCGTTTCACGAAATGGGACCGATAAGCCGGAGGAGTGGGTTGAGTGTTTAGCCCGAATATTTCATGAATGATGAAAATATTCTTTTCTAAAAACTATAGTAACAATAAGATCATGTCACGCTATACAGATTTTCTCTGACACAGATTGTGTCCAGGCCAATCTCATCTATTCATTCCCCCTTCGGGCGGTCCCAACTGCGTCATCTTCTTTGTTGCGAAGGATTCGCGGTATTGCCATACAGCTTCATCCTTCGTGCCTCACATCTGACACAGTTTGTACTCGTGAAATATGCGGGTTAGCTTGCAAAGCGGAGTGCATCAAGTCAGAAATGCAGCGTCTATGCCGACAAACAGAAATTCGGTGCCGTGTCATGATTTCCTCGAATTAGGGATTCTTAACTTGCCTCATGGTACTGTCCGGATTGGGATCCGGGAGAGTTAAGGTCTCCTCATATCATATGTCGAGGTGATGAAGGACACGGCAGGGGCTTTGGTCTCTTTCGGATATTATCCAGTAACAATTGACATCCGCCGCTTCGGCGGAGTAGCTTAGGCGAACATAACATTTGCAGAGGACTGCCGGTCACGCAGGGGCAAATCGAACCCCGCATCGAGGTGAAGGGCAGCCGTCGGTCCTCACTGCTGTTTCGAGGAGGTCTTGGAGATGAACGCAGCGCTGAAGTGGATCTTGTTGGTGACGCTGTCCCTGGGGCTGGTGCTTGCAATTGGATGCTCCTGGGCGCCGGACGAAGAAGATGAAGAGGTGAGTGATCCGATCGGTTATGAAGAACCGGAAGAACAGTCTGACCCTGCCAGTCTTCCGCCGGAGGAGCAAGAGAACCT
>WJJA01000162.1 GCA_014729955.1 bacterium | reverse complement strand
TCTCCCCCGTAATTGCAATCCTTTGCCTCATCCCCTACCTTACGTGCTTGCAGAAAAAGCGGTTGCATCCGCCACGACCGCCCGACATGGAGAGGTGGCCGAGTGGCTGAAGGCGCACGCTTGGAAAGCGTGTTTACGGTAACCCCGTAACGTGGGTTCGAATCCCACCCTCTCCGCTGCCGTACACTTTTTTCAAACCCCGACATTCCGCTCGGGGTTTTTGCTTGTACGTCGATTTGGGATCGTCCTGCCGTTGTCAAGTGAACTTTTCTCTTCTGCTTTGCGACTCTGCCTTCGCAAAACTCCGTTTTGAAAACCGCCGTCCTTCTTCGTTACGTTATCCATGGATCTTTCACCGACCGACCGGAAGGAATTGTTTCATGGTCTCTCGCATTGCAACCTTGCTTGGCGCTGCCGTGTTGCTGACGGCTGTTGTGTTCGCGCAGTCCGGGCGCGGCATCATCCAGGGCACACTGACCGACGCCGGTGACGGCGAGCCGGTCGGAAGCGGCTTCATCATTCTCGAGGAAACGGACCATTACGTGGTCGAATACAGCACGATGACTTCATCGGACGGCTCCTTTGAACTGGTGCGTGTGCAGCCGAAAAGCTATCGTCTGACCGCGGTCGCGAACGGGTACGATTCCCTTCAGACCGACATCAAGGTGTCCGAGGGTGACACCCTGCAGCTGAACCTCTCGCTTCAACCGGTGGAGGATTGACGCATGGACCCGTTGATCGGGATCGTGGACGACGAAAAGAACATTCGGCGCACGCTGCGCATGGTGCTGGAGTCGGAAGGGTATCGTGTGTGGGACGCCGAGGACGGTGCTGAGGCGGAGAAGCTGCTGAAACGCGAGGGCGCGGACGGTGTCCTGCTTGATTTAAAGCTGCCGGACACCGACGGTCTGGCGTTGCTGCCGACTCTGCGTGAAATCGCGCCGGGGTTGCCGGTGGTGCTGATTTCCGGGCACGGCACCCTCGGCGACGCGGTCGAAGCGACCAAGCTCGGCGCCTACGATTTCCTCGAAAAGCCGATCGACAAAGACCGTGTGCTGGTCACCCTGCGCAATGCGCTCGAGGTGAGCGGCTTGCGTCGCGAGGTGGCACGTCTTGCCGGCGGCGACATGGTCGGCGAGTCGCCCCAGATGCAGGATGTGCGTGCCTGGATCGAACGTGTCGCGCCCACGGACAGCCGTGTGCTGGTGCTGGGTGAATCGGGCACCGGCAAGGAGCTGGTTGCGCGTGCGATTCACCAGGCCTCGGCCCGTGCGGACAAACCGTTTGTGAAGGTCAACTGCGCCGCGATTCCGAAAGAACTGGTGGAATCGGTGCTGTTCGGCCATGTCAAGGGCGCGTTTACCGGTGCGCTGCGTGACAAGGTCGGCACCTTCAAGCAGGCGGACCACGGCACCCTTTTCCTGGATGAAATCGCCGACATGGGCCTGGAAGCGCAAGCGAAGGTGTTGCGTGTGCTGCAGGAGGGTGAATTCGAGCCGGTCGGCGGCACCAAGACGGAAAAGGTGGATGTTCGTGTGATCGCCGCGACCCACCGTGACCTGAAAACCGAGGTGGCGGAGGGACGGTTCCGGGAAGACCTCTACTACCGCCTGGCGGTGCTGGTGCTGGACCTGCCACCGCTGCGGGACCGTGCCGGCGATGTCGCAGTGCTGACACGTCACTTCTTTGCGGAGTTCCACCAGAACGGCCTGCCGCAACGCACCGTCAGCGACGAAGCAATGAAGATGATGGAACGGTACCCGTGGCCGGGGAATATCCGTGAATTGCGAAACGTGGTGGAACGTGTCGCAATCCTCGCGCCGACACCGGAGGTCCGGCCGGAGGATCTGCCGTTGGAATTGCGTGACCCGGCGGGCGCGATGCCGAACGGCGGGGATCCGGGGTCGGCATTCCCGATCGGTACGCCGCTGGGGGATGTGCGGACCGCGGCGGAAACGTCGTATTTACAACGGGTCCTGGATCATACGAGCGGGAATGTAAGTGAAACTGCACGGCTGGTCGGCCTCGAGCGCACCCACCTGCACAAGAAACTCGTCGCGCTCGGGATCAAGAAGAAAAGCGGGGAGGAGTAACTGGAATTGCGAATTGGGAATTACGAATTACGAATTCTCAGGTGGTACGGAGCTTACACGGATTTATGATAGAGTTTGATGACGGGTAGGGCGGGCGTCCCTGTCTATCAAGATGAGGTTTGCTTTGCGGGCCGGGCAGTTGCGTCCCAACTGGATACCTCGAAAACCTTCTCATCCGGTTCTACTCTTGATCAGATCGACCATTTCCGCATTCCCGCCCCGTTCTGCATGGTGAAGCAGTGACAGTCCATGAGGTCCTTTGGAATGCACCAGGTCCGGGTACGCATCCAGCCAGGGCTTGACAATCTCGACCTCCCCCAGCATCGTGGAAGTGAAGAGATTCATACGCGCGCCCTCCCCGATCAAATACCGGGCGATCTCTCTGTTGCCCACATGGGACGCACCCCCCAACGCGGTCTCAAAGTCCCCGTCTCCCCAGTCCCAGGCCGCATTCAGCAGACCCGGTTCGCGTTCCAGCATTTCCTTTGTCCGGGGAAGATTGTTGTGCCCCGCCTTGACAAACTCTTCCACGGTTGACAACGGCAAAGGGTTGGATTGTGCCGCCGAAAGGGAGGGATGCCGGAGGAACGGCACACTTGCGATTCCGACAAGTGTAAGGAGCTTTCCCACAAATGAACGTCTTGCGACTATT
>WJJA01000161.1 GCA_014729955.1 bacterium | reverse complement strand
TGCCCTGGGAGGAAGGGCATCCTTTCGCCACCAGCGAGGACTTCGCAGGGTTTCTCGCTGCCGATACCCTGGTCGGCGGGGATATCATGCTCGCCTGGGCGACACCCGCCGGGGGCGACACCCTTCGCGCGATCAACATCAGCCGATTTGACAGCGACTGGAATGCCGTCCTGCAACCCGGCGCGGACATCGTCGTTGCATCGTACAGTATGGACGGCAACCCGCCGGCGATTGCCTTCGCCAACGATGCCGAACACAACGTTTGGGTCGCGTACGGGATCGACGGCGAAGGTCTCCATGTGCAACGCTATGACCCATACATGAACCCGGAATCTGCCGATCCTGTCGTCGTCGCGGAGGTGTCATCCTACGACAATCTGCATCTTACCCGGGACAATGAGAACGGGGTCTGGATCACGTTTCGACGTCACCATTTCAACCAGTTTATGGTATACCACATGGATGAAGACGGCGAACCCGCATCGGATGTGTGGGAGAGTGGTCCCCTTCCGATTGTGCCCGACGGTACCCCGCAGGGCATACTCGGCTGCACGGTCGACGAACGCGACGGCCTGCTTATCGCCCTTGCCGTCGGTCGAACCTCCCCGACACAGGGCGATGGAACGGAAGTGGTGGTCCAGCGGATTCGCGACTCGATCGATAACGTGAAAAACCGGGAATACGGAGCCTCCCTGCCGGAGACCCTCCGTCTGACGGGTGCCTGGCCGAATCCGTTCAACAGCGAATTGCGACTCAAGTTTCTTCTCAATGCCGCTGTGCCGCTTGAGGTACGGGTCTATGATATTCTCGGCCGTGAGGTGCGTACCCTGACCCGCGGAGTCTTTACCGCCGGGCAACACAGCCTGCACTGGGATGGTCGTTCAAACGCTCAACGCGAAGTTTCGTCCGGCGTCTATTTCGTCGAACTGAAAACTCCGGGCGAACGCCTGGTGCAAAGAGTCCTTTTGCTGCGTTGAACATCCGTTCTCTTGCGCGGGCTCTTGCAAGCTGCTTTTCTTGTAGGGAACGCATAACCCGGTGAAAAGACTGCAACTTTCTCCTCTCCGGGAACCGCCCGTGCATGTACCGAACGTATGGGCCTGCTGACAGGATGGCGTATGAGTCCGGTAACCACGCAGATCTCACGCGGTACCCTGCTCAAAAGAATGCAGGAGCTCGAAACCCTGCCGACACTCCCGGCCGTCGCGCAGAAGGTGTTCACGCTGGCATCCGATCCTGAGGTGACCCTGAAAGACCTCCAGGGCGTAATCATGCTGGATCCGCCTCTCACCGCCAAGGTGATGAAGGTGGCAAATTCAGCCTATGCCGGCCGTCGCTTCCCTGCGACAGGGCTTGAGTCCGCCCTGGTCACCATCGGCATGCAGGAGCTCGTCGGCATCTGTACAACCATCGGTCTGCTGAATGCCTTCAGTCCCTGGGTACCGGAATACTTCGACCGACGCTATTTCTGGCTGCACAGCGCGTCAAGCGCCTATATCGCACAACACCTGGCCCTTTCCGATCCGAAGCTGAGCGGGAAGTCGCATGAACTATTCCTGGCCGGCATCCTGCATGACATCGGCTGGATAGTCATGGATTACCTGGCCCCGGATTCCGTCAAGCGCGCCTATATCATGCGTGAAGAGATCCGAGAGTGGTCCTCGAAACTGGAACGACGTTATCTCGGCATGGACCACGTCGAAGCCGGCTTCCTCTTCCTGCGCTTCTGGAATCTGCCGGAAGAGGTGGTGTTCGTCGCGATGTCGCATCACGAACCCGAGACGGCCGGGCCCTGGAAGCGTCATGCGCACTTGCTGCAGCTGGCAATTCAGCTGGCCCCCTACAAACATCCCTTCTCCATCCTTGTACCTGAGGAGCAGGTTATTTCAGTTGATTCGGGGCAGAAGAAACTACTGACCCTGGCCCAGTGGCGGGAACGAGAATCCAACCTGGTCGAACATGCGAAAAAGTTTGCCGACATGATTACCGGCGGGTAGCCCTGCGCACGCCCTGTTGCGAGTTCGCGTGCGGCTGTCTTTCCGGTATTGGATGCCTTCGACGTTACCAGGCCGGTGCCTTTTAAGATCCATTTTGAGTGTCGGGTCACACCCCGCTGACGCGGACCAAGACCCGACACAACATTCTGTCAGCTTTCCAACCACGTTCCGTCCGGTCTCGCTTGCCGCAGGCAAGTGTGACCGGACGGATGATATCATTCGATGTATCTGATCCGGTCCACTGGTGAGACCAGACCTGCCGCTCCACTCCCAAAAAAGGTACATACCCCGATACGAACGGAATGTGTACCTGACTATCACTACCTGATCTCACCTTTCGGCGGGCAGGGACGCACGACCCTGTCATCAGGAGGCCGGCCTCACTGCCCCCGGCCCGGTTTACAACTCGCCTCGCAACGACCGTGCCACCACACCGCAGATCGCCGACACCTTTACGATATCGTCGCTGCTGCAGCCGCGGCTGAGGTCGAAAAACGGCTTCGCCAGGCCCTGAACGATCGGCCCGATGGCATCGGCACCCGCCAGGCGCTGGGTCAACTTGTAGCCGATGTTGCCGGCATCCAGGTCCGGGAAAACCAGAACATTCGCACGGCCGGCGACAGCGCTGTCCGGCGCTTTTTTCTTGCCGACCTTCTCAACGATGGCCGCGTCGAGCTGCAATTCGCCGTCAATCTTCAGGGCGGGATCCGCTTCACGGGCGATACGTGTGGCTTCGATCACCTTGTCCACATCGTCATGCTTCGCCGAGCCCTTGGTCGAAAACGAAAGCATGCCGACAACCGGTTCTTCGCCGGTGAGCGCATTATGGGTCTGCGCGGAGGCCAGTGCGATCGACGCGAGCTGCTCGGCATCCGGTTGGGGCACGATCGCGCAATCTGCGAACGTGAAAACGCGGTTGTCCGGATCGGGCATCACCATCAAAAAGATCGAGGAGACGACCTTGATCCCTCCCGCCAGGCCGATCGCCTGGATCGCGGCACGCATTACGTCGCCGGTCGCATGCGCCGCGCCGGTCACTCCGCCGGCCGCATCGCCTTTGCGCACCATCATCGCGCCGTAATAGAGCACGTCGGTCATCGCGACACGAGCGTCTTCAATCGTCAGGCCCTTGTGCGCACGAACCGCCTGGAATTCCTGTGCGTATTCTTCAGCCTTTTCGGAGTTTTTCGGATCGATGGTTTCAATGCCGTCGTTGGAGACGCCGGCATCCTTCAACGCCGCCTCAATGTCCGCCGGATCGCCGAGAACGATCGGGTTGGCGATGCCTTCATCTTTCAATTGCCGAGCCGCCTGCCATGTGCGAGGATCGTTGCCTTCCGGAAGGACGATGTTCTGCGGTTTCGACTTGGCCTGTTCAAGTGCGCGTTCAATCGGGTTCATCTGGTCGTTCCCCTATCACGTCTGGATGTTGAATTTATCGTAGAGCCGCCGTTTCACGCCGTTGGGAACAAATCGCGAAACGTCCCCTCCGTGTCGTGCGACATTCCTCACGATGGTGCTGTTCAGGTACGTGTACTCCTCTTTCGGCATCAGGTAAACCGTGTGCAGGTCGGGGTCGAGATGTCGATTCATCAGGCACATCTGGAACTCGTACTCGAAGTCCGACACCGCACGCAGCCCGCGAATCAAAGCGACGGCATTATGTTTGCGTGCTCCCTCCACCGCAAGACCATCCAGGGTGTCTACACTGACACGATCCCAACCCTTCTCATGAATTGCATCTTCGATCATTGCGACACGCTCTTCCAGGCTGAACAGCGGTGTCTTCGAAGGATTGATCGCAATGCCGACCACGATTCGGTCGAAGAGATCCGTCGCACGGTGAAGGACATCCATGTGTCCGTTGGTGATGGGATCAAAAGTCCCGGGGTACATCGCAACACGTTCGGAAGCCATGAGACAGTGTCCTCAGATGCATCGAACTGATGGACCGATCCACGTGACCGGCTTGAAGCAGGCGGTTCACCTTCGAAACGGCAATATACCACCCCCTCACTGCAGCGCCCAACCGACGTCTCCCGGGGCGAATCCTGTTGGAGAGAATGCTGCGCAGCATGGAGAGCGACGATACAAAGCAGGGAATATCGTTCCCTGGTGACCGATTCCGCGACGGGATTGGATTGCCACCCGTCTCCCCCGGTCTTGCCCGACCCCGGGAGTGTCCCTAGATTTGTCTGCACTATCACAACAAAAAACATTCACCCCACTGCCCCGTGGAAGGGACATCGAGGAGGTACATGGTGCTACAAAGGTTATTGGGAAGCCTGCTGACGGTTGCCCTGCTGCTGTCATTTGCTCCGGCAGTGTCAGCGCAGGCGGAGCTGCCGCCGGGCGACGAACCGCCGAAGACCCTGGCGGATCGTATTGCCGACGCCGGCACGAAAGACGATTATAAAGGTTTCAATACGGTCATCGTCTACGATCACGCAATCAACCGGATGAAAAAATCCGGCGTGACGTATGTCGAAAAGACCATGCTCTACAAGGTGCTGACCCCGGCAGGTGTGCTGGAGAAACAGGTGCTGCGCTGGGATTACGACCCGCAAAGTTCCTGGGTGGACGTGCAGAAGGTTGTCATCCACCGTGACGGCGAAACCATCGATGTGCCGGTGGACGATGTATGGGACCTGCCCGCCCCGCAGCGTGCGATCTACTGGGGCAACCGCATCAAGCTGCTGCAGCTGCCGAAGCTGCAGGTCAATGACGGCATCGAGGTCCATACCCTGCGCAAGGGCTACAACTATGCGCTTCTCGGACAGGGAGAAGGCGGCGCATCCGGCGGCATGAACGCCGACGGCAGCCCCCCGGACGAAAAGTTTATTCCGCCGATGCCGGGTGAGTACTTCGATATCGTGCTGTTTCGTGCAGATGTACCGACGATTGAAAAAAAGTATGTGCTGCATATCGTAAAAGACAAACGACTGATCTCACAATCGTACAATGGTCCGGTGTATACTCGAACCGACTACAACGCCGACAGTACGATTTACAGCTGGTGGGCCGTCGACCAGCCGGCGATTGCGCATGAACCCCGTCAGCCGGACGCCTCCGACTTCACACCCAAGGTGGTGATGGTCACAGCCGAAAGCTGGGAGGCGAAGAGCAAGTGGTTCTGGGATGTGAACCAGAACCAGTTCGAGCCGACCCAGGCAATCAAGGACAAGGTCGACGCGATTCTGTCCGAACTGCCGAAGAACGCGTCGGAAGAGGAGAAGGCCAAAGCACTGGTGCACTGGGTGGCACAGAATATCCGCTACAGCGGCCAGACCATGGGGGAAGGGGAAGGCTTCACGCTTCACCCCGGAGACATGATTTTTGAGAACCGTTCCGGCGTGTGCAAGGACATCGCCGGGATGCTGATCACGATGATGCGCGCGGCGGGGATGCAGTCCTACCCGGCGATGACGATGGCCGGCAGCCGAATTGAATACGAAGTGCATGCCGACCAGTTCAACCACTGTGTGACCGCGTTGAAAACCGAGGACGGCAGCTGGCGCATGTACGACCCGACCTGGGTGCCTTTCAACAACGACATCTGGTCCAAGCTGGAGACCGAGCAGGAGTATCTGATCGGCCATCCCGACGGCGCGGACCTGCGTGAAATCCCTTACAGCCCGCCGGAAGAATCGCAGCTGAAGATTCGCCACAACGCGGAGTTGTCCGAGGACGGCACCCTCACCGGCAGCTTCCGCCTGGACGGCAAAGGTGCGCTGGACAGCCGTATGCGCCGCCT
>WJJA01000160.1 GCA_014729955.1 bacterium | reverse complement strand
TCACCTACCTGTATGACCTGCCTTCGGGCGGTACAGTCGCCGATACACCCGGCGTGCGGGAATTTCACCCCGTGGTCGATGCGGACGATCTGCACCGCCACTTCCCGGAATTTGACGAACCCTCCGAGGAATGCTACTACCGTAACTGTACGCATATCAACATCGAAGACTGCGGTGTGCTTGCTGCTCTGGAACGCTGCGAGATTCACCCGACTCGTTATGAATCCTACCGCCTGTTGTATGAGTCGCTGAAAGAGGGACCCCGCCGGGGACGGATGCACCAGGAGGGCGGCAAGCCGGTGGTGTAAGTCACGTCGACCGCAGGGCCGGACGGCGAGACAGGACGCCGCATGAAGAATGTGCAGGCCCTCAGCCTGCACGGTTCCGGCTTCAAACCCGTGTCAGACCCTCTTGATCCACTGCCGCATCTCCGCCCACGTGGGCTCCTTTCCGGTCATGAGGATTGCCATGGCGAAGACCTTCCCGGCATAGTTGCGCAGGATCCATGTCATGACGACCAAGCCTGTCACAGCCGTCAGGAACTCCCAGAACGCCGGATCGCCCAGCGCAAGACGTGCGGGAAAAACCGTCGGCGCGGTGAACGGCACCATGCCGAGCACGGTCATCAGCACGCTGTCCGGATTCTTCAGTGCTCCCAGTGCGAGCAGCAGGGGCACCATCGGCAGCATCATCACCATGCCGCGGTTCGAGGTGTTCGGATCGTTCACGGTCGCCGCAATCGCGCCGATAAAGGTGAACCACATCAGGTACCCCAACGCCAGGACCACCGCCATCATCAGGATGCTGCTGACGTGAATGCTCCACTCAATGGGGATGAAGAAGAACGCGAATGCATTCACCAGGGAGGCCAGCGCGGTCAGCAATCCCAGGAAGAAGACCACATAGGCCACACCCACTCCCGCCATCCCGAGGATCTTGCCGTCGATCCAGACCTGGGGGGTGACCGCGGACAGGATATACTCGGTGATTCGATTCTGTTTTTCGCCGGTGATGGAAACAAACGTCAACGCGCCACCGACCCAGATCCCCATCACCATCATCAGCACCAGGAACAGCGCGACCATAAGCTCGCCCTTGCTGGTACGTTCACGGTCGGGACTGAGGAACACGAGTTCCACATCAACCGATGCGAGTAACTCATCCAGACGTTCGGAGGTGAGTCCGTAGGGTTCGATACCTGCGAGCTTGCGCGCTTCAGTCAGCTCCGCCTCCAGAAAATCGATCCAGGCAGGTTTCTTTTCAACCAGCAGCTCGAGTGAATCCGGGGCATGCACGATCAGGGCGGCGTCCGCCTCATCGTCCTGCAGCAGATGGGCGAGTTCGTCACGGTCCGCCTCCGGCATGGACCGGTACGTGAAGGCGTCAGAATCGTCCGGTACAGGAAACTCATCTGTCGACGCCTGGACGACAATCTTCGCTCCCTCCGGCGGTTTGTCTTCGAGAAAGCTGCCGAAGAGCTGGAAGACAAACAGCCCTGCCATCATGAAACCGAACAGGATCAATCCGTCCTTCCACTTGAAAAAGCGGCGGAACTCCCAGCGTGCGACGAGAAGGGTCTGCCGTTGCGTGAATGTCATGCCCGCGCTCCCTTCTCCACGGTTTGACGTTTTCCGTTACTCTCTTGTACCGCGGTGACATAGATATCGTGAAGGTCCGGGCGTTCCAGTCGGACATCCGCCGGATGGAGGTGTTCACCCACCCGTTGCAACAATGCCCCGAGATCCGCCCCTCGATGCAGGAGAAGGTGCCACTCCCCGTCGTTGTCTATCTCCACGCCGGCCACCTCTTCCCATGCTTGTACGTCTTCAAACGAGACCGTGTTTTCGCCCGGCCGTACCGCCAGCCGGTTCTGGATACCGGCGTCACGCCGGATCTTGACCATGCTGCCGTGCAAAACCGTGCGTCCTTCCGCCATCAGCAGAATGCGGTCGGCGATACGTTCCACGAGGTTCATCTGGTGGGCGCTGAGCAGGATGGTCATGCCGTCCGCCTGCATCTCACGCAACAGATCGAGGAAGAACGACTGGTTCACCGGGTCGAGGCCGGAGAAAGGCTCGTCGAGCACCGCCAGGCGCGGCTTGTGAAGAATCGAAGCAATGAACTGCACCTTCTGCTGGTTCCCCTTGGAAAGGGTTTGGACTTTGTCTGTGGCACGGTCGGCCAGTTCCAGGCGCTCCAGCCATGTTGCGGCACGACGAAGGGCCTGCTTTTCGTTCATCCCGTGCAGCGTCCCGAAATAGGCGAGTGACTGCAGCACCGGCAAATCGGGGTAGAGGCCGCGTTCTTCGGGAAGGTAGCCGATATGTTCGGGCTGCGACCGTTGGGTCCCGTTGTTGAAACGGAACGTGATCTCACCGCTGTCCGGCTGCAGGATGTTCAGCAGCATGCGAACCGTGGTGGTCTTGCCCGCGCCGTTGGGCCCGAGCAGCGCGAAGATCTCCCCGTGTTCCACCTCGAACGAAAGATCATTCACGGCCGTGATGCGACCGTATTGCTTGCGAATCTTCGTAACCTGCAGGACAGCTTGCATCTTCCCCCTCAAAAATCGCCGGCTTCGGCTGACAGTTGTTGAATCGTGGAAAGCAACAGTCGATAACTGTGAGGTCGGTTTTCACTGGTAGTAATGTAACGGGCGATACGACGGGTGTCCCGGATCTTCTGAAATGAGGGCAGGAGTCGTTTGAGTTTGGAGGAAGGGTTCACAATGGCGTACGGGTCGCGGTACGGAGCTTTCGCGACATGTCTATCGATGGTTTCCCCAGCGAACCC
>WJJA01000159.1 GCA_014729955.1 bacterium | reverse complement strand
GGTGAGATGCGCGGTGTGCTGCGCACACTGGATGCCGTTGCCGCACAGTCCTCCGCGATTGAAGACATCACGGTGGCGCTGGAAGCGAGCGAAGACATTCCGGCCTGGACACGTCGTCAAATCGATATTCGCTGGATGGTTGCCGCGTCCGGCGATTCCATGGGACGTCGATACAACCAGGCGGTCTCGTTTGCCGGGGGTGCGTGGGTCTGGCTGATGCCGTCCGGGTCCGAGCCGGTGCCCGGTACGCTCGACCTGCTTGCGGAAGGTATTCCATCGGGTGCGGATGCGGTGCATATGTCGGACAGGGAAGGCGAATTGACCGAGGCGTTCGGAGGTCTGCTGGTCGAGCCGACCGTGGACCCGGCACGCGTGTTGTGGAAGCGTTCTCTTGCTGAAGGGAAGGCATTCGACGAAGCGTACCTGGCCGATCCGTTCTGGGGATTCGTACTGGAGCGCATGGGTGATGCCTCATGGGCCGAAGCGGTCGCCGGTGAAGAGCAGGGCATTTCGGGTACGGACACCGAGCCGCTCGGGCGCATGGCGGATCATATCGCAGACCGTTTCCTGTTCTACCGACGTTACGCGGTGGATACACCGGAAATGGAGATCAAACGGATCGAAGCGGTCAAGCGGGCGCGTCGACTTGCACAAAGCGCGTTTCAACGTGAACACCGCCCGATGGCTTCCATCGTGATCCCGCATTACAACCTGCCGGACAAGCTGGAAAAGGCGATCAACGCACTGATCGAGAACACCAGCGACATCCCGTTCGAAATCATCGTGGTGGATAACGGTTCGGAGAACACCACGGATGCTCTCGTTGCGAGTCTTGAGTCCAAGGGAGTGCTCCTGCTCCGTAACCGTCGCAACGAAGGATTTGCCCGTGCCTGCAACCGCGGAGCGCGTGCGGCCAAGGGGCATTACGTGGTAATGCTGAACAACGATACGCAGGTGCAGCACGGCTGGTTAACGGAACTCGTGCACACCGCGCAGGAGGAGCCGCTGGCCGGAGTGGTCGGCTCGAAACTCCTGTTCCCGGACGGCACGGTACAGCATGCCGGGATTGTGATGAACGAGGACGGCATGCCCGGCCTGGTGTTCGGGAAAATGTCCGCTGACACGCCCGGCACGAACGAGCGTACTCCCTACCAGGCGGTGACCGCCGCCTGCTGCCTGATTCGGAAAGATCTCTTCGACCGCCTCGGCGGCTTCGACATCGGCTACATGAACGGCTGGGAAGATGTGGACTTCTGCCTGTCCGCCCGTCGAAAAGGGTGGCGGATCTATTTCGAACCGAACTCGGTGGTAATCCACGATACCTCCGCCACACCGGGCCGGAAGGATCACGAAGGGCGCAACCAGCGTCGTTTTCACCAGAAATGGGGTGACAAAGTGCAACCCGACGAGCAGCTCTATTCAAAACACTTCGGCTATGACGGCGAAGTGACCGTGAAGGACGACCCCGCGACGGGGACTCGTGTACGAAGTGTGGGACGTGCTCCGAAACCACAGCCGTCTGAAAAAGAGCCTGTGGGATCCGCTCACTCATCCCAGGCGGCGCCTACCAACGGCTCGACTCCTTCAAACGGTACGGGTGGTGCGATGGCAAACGGACATGACTTGGCCAACCTGCTCGCCCGTGCTGATAGCCTGATCAAGGATGGGGAGTTCGAGACGGCGGAGAGCGAACTGCTCGGCGGGCAGAAGATGGTCAACGGCAACATGCGCACACGGTCGATGTACTGGACTCTGCTCGGAGATGCGCGATTCCGCCAGGATCGCGGGGAAGAGGCCTACAACTGTTACCAGAAGGCTGTGACTGACGATCCCAGCGCCGAACGAGCATGGATCGGTATCGGCGCCTACCACCTTGTCAGCGATGATGTGGACAAGGCGGAAGACATCTTCTCGAAGGTGGTGAAGCTGTCGCCGGACAACGCACGCGGGCACCTTGGACTCGGGAACGTGCAGCTGAAACGGAACAACTTCGAGGCTGCGCTGGGGCATTTCCAGGAAGCGGCTCGCCTGACGCCGGACAAACGGCCGGTGATCGTGGGACTGGTCGCGGCGGCGGTGCAGTCTGCAAAGATGGAAGCCGCACGCACGCCTTTGGAAAACTACCTCGACCATCATCCCGAAGATCACGAGGCGCGCTTCCACCTCGCGGCGATCTGCTTCGGCATTGAAGACCTGGTTGCCGCGCGTCGCGAGGCGCTGACGGTGCTTGAAGCCGTACCGGACCACAAGGGTGCGACCGAGCTGATGTCCCATTTGAAGGACAAGGCCGTCAGCTGAGACGGCATGGTTCTAAAGTGTAGCCGGACAGTATGACCCGGGGTACATGCGTGTTCGGCGCACTTGCCCCGGGTTTTGTAAAAGGCCGGTGATCACATCGACTCCAATATGAAGGGGCGCATGTCCCCCTCATCAGTCATGGTAGGACCGAACGATGAGCAGCAGGTGTCAGAGGGTTTCCGTCCGACGCTTGCCGTTGGTTATCACGGTTTATCAGGGATTGCAGCACCATGAACGCAAACGGACAAGATCGTCGCATCGAGCGCACGCGCGTACCCCTTCGTGCAGGGGAACGTATAGCGGTGGTGCAGATGCTCCGTTTCGGCGACCTGGTGCAGACGTCTCCCCTGCTGCAGTCCCTGCGCAACGAAGCCGCCGGCGATGTGGAGATCACACTGGTCGTGGACCGTCGCGCAGAACCCGCCGCACGGTTGCTTGCCGATGTTGACGAGATCCTGCCCGTGGATCTCACAGAAGCTGCACGCCTGGCAGGCCGTACGGAAAAAGGCTCCTTCTTCCGCATGCGTGACTGGGTGCGTTCATGGTCGCCGGTGAAAGCGTTCGACCGTGTGCTGCTGTTGAACGACGATTCTTTGCCCGCTGCGGTTGCCGGTGTGTTGACCGCCGGATTGCGTGAAGGGCCGATGCCGGGCTCGCACTACGGCACTCCCCACCGTTATCTGCGCGCGGCTCTCAGCGATCGACGTTTCCAACCGTTGCATTTGAGTGAAATCTGGGCGGCGTACGGATCGCCGATGTGGCCGCTGCCCTGCCCGAGAATTCGCGAAGAAATCTTGGGCACAGGGCTTGCATTATTACAGTCGGAAGTGTCTTCAAGTTCTTTCAAAACAAGGTCTATCGCGCTAAATCTTGGCGCCGGCGGGACCGAACGCATCCTCCAGGCGGCAACCCTTGCCGCCCTGACGCAGCAGCTGCTGCAAAGGGGTGATGTCGTCGTGAGGCTGCTCGGCACCACTGCGGACCGGGGTGCGGCGACCGAACTGATTCAACGTCTACCAGAACACCTGCGCGTTCGGGTACGTGATTGGGTGGGTCGAACATCGCTCGCGGACCTGCCGGGATTGCTCGCGGGATCGGACCTGTTGATATCGACGGATACCGGCACGTTGCAATTGGCGGCGGCGCTTCCGATGAAAACACTTGGACTCTTCTTCAACGGCGCCAACCCCCGTGAAACCGGCGTGTTTTGCGAGGGTGCGGTTGCATGGATGCATAAAGAAAGCCTGACGGGCAGACCAGTGGATATCGGAATGGAGCTGCATCCCGCGTCGCTTGCAGAAAATGCGCTCAGGCTTCTCGATGGTGAAGCTGAACAGGGAGGAGGACCCGATGACGCTCGCTTCGATGTGTTGGTGGCCCGGCATGCACCTGTCGCTCCAGTCTACCGTGCCGCGGGAGGCGGTGATCCCGGCGCGTCCGAACGATGGCAACCTCTCGCTCGGCGGTTCCTCTGGGGCGATGCGGTCCACGGGGTGGCGTTTGACAGCTCCGGCGCGTCGTACGACGGGTGTGCCCTTGCCCCTGAAGCTCGGGCTCTCCTCGCCGGCTGCCTCGATCCCGCGTCGCAAACGTCATTGATGGATTCGCCCGAAGAACGCTGGTTGCGCGGATTGATACAAGCGTTTCCCAATGCCCGGCGTGAGCTGCCCGCATTGACCGCTCCGCGCCGGGAAACAACGAAATGGATGAGGCCGGCATGAGCACGTTTCCCTCAGTACCTCGAACGAATTACACACCGCAGGATGAAACGGTCGTGACACAGACATCTCCGTTGACACGGAAGATGGTGGAAGCGTCCCTCTACTCGGTGTTCGTAAGGCAAAGCAGTGTCTATCGCACCAGCGAGATGCCGGGAAATCACCGTGTAATGCGACCCGGTTATCGTCCCGCGGCGCGATACAGCAACACCCACCGCCTGGTCCAGGGACTGCCTGTGGAGCCCGACATCGTGGTCGACTGGAGCGCCCTGAGAAAAGTCGGGGAAGATAAAACGGAGTCCTGAACTCGATGAAACTGCTGCTGTTGAACGACAGCTATTTCGGCGATGTGTTCCGACGGTTGGGGCATGAGGTTCTGCATGTAGGCGTCCACGAGGATGCGGATGTGCAGATCGACTCCTCGTCGGATCTCCGTGATGTGATTCGAGAACGGGGATTCGAACCGGACGCCGCCCTGCTGGTGGACAGCATTAACCGTCGGGTCTTCTTCGAAGGCCTGCACGAGTTGCCCTGTCCCACAGCATGGTATGCGGTCGATGCTCCGATCAACACGTTCTGGCAGCAGTCGTATGCACATGGTTTCGACCGTGTCTATGTCGATCAGTTGGAAAGTTTTCGTGAGATGAGGAAGCATGGGGTGGAGCATACCCGATGGCTTCCCCTCGCCGCGGATAACGTGTTGTACCACCCACCGCGAAAGGGAGCGGAACGTGACCTGGATGTTGTCTTCGTCGGGACGATGGACTACGCCCTGCGCCCGAAACGGTCGGCGATTCTCTATCGCTTGAAGCGTGTGGCGAACGTGACGCTTGTGGACGGGGGCGGGACACGCTCGATGACGCCGTACCGTGTCGCGAAGCTTTACCGTCGTGCGAAGATCATTCTCAACGAACTGCTCTTTGACGGGGTCAATCTGCGGACCTTCGAGGCGATGGCATGCGGAGCGGTTGTGCTGACCGAACGGGGGCGAGGCGAGCAGGCCCTGTTTGAAGAGGGACGTCACCTGGCGGGATTTGGCACGGAGGACCTGGAACAGGTCGTACTCGAGCTCCTGCGCGATGACGAAAAGCGCCGGCAGATCGGCCGCACGGGCGCTGAAGAAATACGGAACAAGCACACGCTGGTGCATCGTGCGGCAAGAATCATGAAGGACTTTGAACTGCTTGAAGTTCGGGCGGATCGAGACGGGCAAAAAATACGTGAAGAGATTGCCTGGGCAAAGTGGGCGGCCGGTTTGAAGTGGCCGGATATGCCCGGCAACCTGCTGCATGCGCGAGAGTATATCCCGGCGCATCCATTGCATCGGGCGTCGGTGCTGGAACTGCGCCGTGATATCGGCGGGGCGCTGGAAACGATGCATCACCTGTGGGAGAAAGACAAGAAGGACGATTTCGTGCGAGTCAAGCTGGCGGCCCTGCTGTGGAAAACCGGTCGGCCGGACCTGGCGGCGTCGCTGCTGGGCAAAGAGAAAAAGACTCCCGGATGGGAGCTGCACAGCGACATCGGCTGGTTACTGCTAGGGCTAGGGCATGAGTTGCAGCCGGGTTTCAACCTCGGTGACGGGCCGGTGTTGATGTGGAACGCCTTTGAACACTTCCGCCAGGCGATGGGCATGAAACCCGATCACCTTCCCGCGATCGAAGGGCTGGATCGTGTGCTGGCAGGATCACATGCAGCGGAATTTGCCATCGGGATCTGGCAGAACTATCACGCTCGCCATCCGAACGATCCCCTTGCACGCGACCGGTTTCTCGAACGGGCGCGGCAGGGATACCACACCATACCGGCATCCCTGCCGACGGTTCCGACCGACAGGGATAAAGACGTACACAAACAATCCCGGGCGTTTGCGGCGGCCGGAGGAGGCGGCTTGTGAGCAACAGAGCTTCTCATTTGCATCAAAACCTGGAAGCGTTGCGCGAACCGCTGAACGGGATCGCTCGCGAAATCGAGCAGGCTGGCCTGGAGGGGGTGCGAGTCGAAGAGAGTCGCTCCGGCGCGTTGAATCTCTTCGTCGGACGTCAGGCTTTGCACAGCCGGTACGATCCGGAACGTGAAGCGCGCGACCTCGCCGGGCGTATTCTGGAAGGTTCACGCCCTCCCAAAGCGGTTGTGTTGATTGGTGCGGGCATGGGTTACATCGCTGAGGACATTCGCCGACGCGATTCCGATCTGCCGTTGATCGTGGTGGAGCCGGACGTGCGGGTTGCGCGTGCGGCGATGCAGGCACGCGACCTC
>WJJA01000158.1 GCA_014729955.1 bacterium | reverse complement strand
GGGTGAAGGTGGGGTGGATGCGGCAAGCGTGGAGCAAATCCGGATGGTGCAGAACCGTGCGGAAAAGGCGTTCCGTAAGCGGTTCCACGACCCGGAGCGCGATTTCTACGCCTACGCCTTCAGTCCGGACGGCGATCACATCAAGGAAACATCCCCCTGGAATTGCGTCGCCTTCACCTTCGATGTGGGCGAGGAGTCCGTCATTCGGCAAAGCCTGCGGCGCATGATCGGTGCCTCGCTGCTCACCGACTGGGGAGTGCGCAGCATCTCGAACGAAAGCGCGCACTTTTCACCGTTGAACTACAACTACGGCGCGGTGTGGCCGTTTCTTAACAGTTGGATATCATGCGCGCTGTTTCGTCACGGTTACCCGCAACAAGGCTACACGGTGCTGAAAGCCACCGCCGGGCAGACCTTCCGCGGACAACTCGGGGCGATCCACGAGGTTTTCAGCGGCAGCCTGCATGCGTGGCCGCAGGAATCGGTCAGCCACCAGGGTTTCAGTACGGCCGGTGCGGTGCTGCCGACGGTACGGGGTCTGTTAGGTCTCGACGGCAGCGCCGATACTCTGGCTTTCGTTCCGCGTTTCCCGGAGGACTGGGAGCGTGTTGAGGTACACAACCACATACTCGGCGAAACCAGTTACGATCTGACCTGGACACGGGACGGGGATCAACAGATCGTAAGAATCCTGCCCGACGGCAATCGTACGGTGACTGCGGTGGTCGAGCTGCCGCTGTCGGGCGGGCTGAAGGGTGAGGTCGCAATATCCGGCGCTGAGCTGACTCGTCAGGAAGTGTTTGGGGGACATGGTGAGGAACGCATCCGACTTGCATTTCCTGTGCAGGGGGACGAGCCGGTTCGCATCGCAGTCTCCTCACACCCTACGGTCCAAGTGCTGCCGGTGATCAACGACTCGGAGCTCGGCGACCGCAATCGCGGGTTGAAGCTGCTCACGGTTGAGCGCAAAGGGACGACCATCCGGATCGACGTTGAGGGACTCGCCGGGCAGGAATACCGATTGGGGATCACACATCCGGAGTTGGTCGTCAGGGTTCAGGGGGCACGTTTGTATGACGATGGTTCCCTCGAAGTTACCATGCCGACTGGAGACGCGGGTCAGTTTGTGGAGTGGGGACTGACGGTGCATGTGGAGCAGTGGTAGTCAGGTTGTCTTCCGCCGGTTCGGGGCAGGGGAGCATAGGTGCTTCGCCTCCCCGGACTGATGTCCGGGGCTATTCACATGTCATCCCTTCGGGATTCTCTTCGGCAGTGCTTCGCCTCCCCGGACTGACGTCCGGGGCTATTCACGTGTCATCCCTTCGGGATTCGATTTGGTGCCAGTATTTCTCAAACAAAATGTGCTGCCCATCAATTTTGATTGCAATCACTCTCGCCCGCTGCTACGTTTCAGCACTGAATCCAACCGTACCACCATCGCTTCAGGGGGAGGCGCCCATGCACGGGATTCATTGGCGGTTGACCGCGCGCAATCTTCGATCCAACCTCACGTATGTCATCCTTAACACCATCGGCCTGGCTGCGGCGTTTGCCGTCTGTGTGCTTTTCGGCATGAAGATCCTGCATGAGCTGTCGTACGACCGTTGGCCGGATGCCGACCGTCTCTACCGGGTGGATCTTGCCTACACCAACTCCTCCGGCGAAAGGACCCTTTCACCGCTGAATGTCGGTGCACTCGGACCAGGCCTGCAGCGCGACATTGCAGGCATCGAATACAGCGGTAGAATTCAGACCGTTCTACGTGTGGAAACAATCGCGGTAGCGGGAGTTAACCACCAGGTCGACGGAATCATGGCCGATGAAGAGATCCTCAAGATCTACGAGTTTGAATCGGTGTACGGCAACCCCGTGGAAGGGATGGAGCAACCGTGGAGCGTGGTCCTGACGGAATCGTGCTCGAAACGGATCTTCGGCGATACTGACCCGACCGGCACCATCCTTCCACTCGATGCGGATACGAGCTACGCTTGCACGATTGCTGGTGTGATTGCCGATCCCGCCATTCCGACTCACTTGAGTTCGTTCAATCTGATATCCTCATGGGAAGGCAACTGGTGTGATAACGACTGGGAATTTGACGCGCATAACGTCTATGTGAAGTTGAAAGAGGGTGTTACTCCTGAGAACCTGCAGCCCGCGCTGGATGCGTACGTTGACCCGTATCGCAATACCAGGCGATGGCAGAGCGAAGGGGGCGAGTTCGGTTTGCACCTGGAGCCGGTGCGTGACATTCATCTGTTCAACACAGTGAACAATGAGTGGAGTGTGGCGGATGTTCAGGCGGTACCCGGCATCATGAATGTGCTTCTGTACGGCGGTGTGAGCCTGCTCGTGCTGATCCTCGCATACCTGAATTACGCCGGACTGCTGTTCGGTGCGGGTGGGTCGCGGACACGTCAGATCGGTATGGCGAAGCTGCTGGGTAGCGGACGGGGACAGGTGTTTCGTCAACTATTAATCGAAGCGATCATCATTGCCGGCGCAGCCATGCTGTTAGCCGGGCTTGTCGTCTGGCTCGGGTGGGATCACTGGCTGCGGCTTCTTGCTGTCCCTATACATGAATTTCCGGCAGAATCCTTCGCTACTCTGTTGATGATCGCGGTTATTATGCTACTCGGAGCGCAGGCGGCGGCTCTGATCCCGATCTTGCGATTGAGCAGGTTTGAAGCGCGTCATACGCTGCTTTCCGGCGGGCTGCGATCGTCATGGAATCTCAAGGGGCGCGGGGCGTTGGTGCTGACTCAGTTTGTGCTGACCTCCGCGATGTTGATGTTTCTGCACGGCATGGTGCAGCAGGTGCGACTTGTGCAACAGAAGAATGCACCCGGCTTCCATTCTGACGGCCTGCTCTGCCTGAGTCTGCATGAGTGGTACACGGCGGATGAGCTGGAGCGTGTCGAGCAGGCTGCTCGCAGCATCACCGGCGTGC
>WJJA01000157.1 GCA_014729955.1 bacterium | reverse complement strand
CGACACACCTGCCTCAATGCCCTCCGGCCACCTCGAAATCCCTGGACGCCTTTCGCCCTTCGTCATCCATGCAGACCACTGTGTGCTGTCCGAGCACCGGGGGCAGGAACACCTTGCGATCCGGCGGCCCTTCATAGACCAGTTCTTCATCCACGAACCAGTACACAGTGGTCACGTCTGCAGCGAACGCTGCTTCCAGGAGGATCTGCTGGTCTTCCAGGGGAGCATGCAGGCGGATCACATAGGTAACATCGTCTACCGGGGAATGGATCTCCGGATCACCGCTCGCGGCGACACGGTTACAGTCAGGAAAATGACGCGGCAGCGGCTCCACATGCATGCCCTGCTCCCGTCTCCAGGACGCTACGCGCGCGGGCCATGTCACGAATCGCTCGTCGTGGTACGCCCGGCCCGGCCGGCATAACGGGCACAGACGATACCCTGTCGAATCATCCACCTGGTAAACGCTGTGCAGGGTACAGGTCGTCCTCGGAGACCGGTCGCGGAGATAGGGCGCCTGCACCGTCCCGGCACATCCCGGTCCCGGCGGCATTCCTGAAAGCACACAAACCTCACGTGTGCCGACCTCTGTCGGCATCTCGTACCATTCTTCGGTTTCCCCGCTCAAAGCGTTGAAGAGATCGAACAGCAACGGCCCGGCCGCCTCCGACCCGACCAGTCCGACCGCACCCTCCCCCGAAAAATTGCCGATCCATACACCAATGGTCCAGCGCGGATTGTAGCCGATGCTCCAGGCATCTCTATGCCCGTAAGAGGTGCCGGTCTTCCAGGCGATCATCGGCAGGTACACGGACGTCTCCCAACTCGGCGGAAAATCCGGGCGACGCACTTCGGTCAGGATGTCAGTGATCAGCCGGGCCGATCCTTCGCTGAGCAGACGCTCTTCTTCCATAGCGGGACGGTTTTCCAGGAGACGATACGGCAGGTACCGCCCCTGCCGTGCAAGCATGGCGTAGAGGTTGGTCAGTTCCAGCAGACGTACTCCACCGCCACCGAGGATCAACGACAGCCCGAAATGGTCCGGCCCCGCCTCAAGCGTGCTGACTCCCCCCTGTTTCAAGAGATGGAGGAATCCCGTCAACCCGACCTGCTGCAGAGTGTTGACCGCGGGAACGTTGAGCGAATGGGTCAGCGCATGCCGCATGGTCACCATGCCGTGAAAGACTTCGTCATAATTCGCCGGTTCGTACCCGCTGTAGTTAACCGGAATGTCTTCCAGCAGGTTTGAGGGGGTAAGCCGGCCCTGATCCATGGCCAGCGCATATACAAACGGCTTCAGTGTCGAACCGGGCGACCGCACCGCCGTCGCTCCGTTCACCTGCCCCGAAGCCTGTAGGTCGAAGTAGTCCGCCGATCCGATTAAAGCCCGTAACGCGCCTGTTTCGTTTTCCAGGATCACCACTGCAGCGTTAGAGATGTGCTTGCCGCGCAAGCTGTTCATATGACGTTTCAGGATCTCCGACGCCGTTTGCTGCAGCGCAGCATCGATGGTAGTCATGATGGTCCTGCCGGGCAAACGGGCATGTAGATCGTCGCACAGGTGCGGCGCATGGAGGGGAAACGGCTTCCGGCGGTGCGCCGCGGATTCACGAACCGCCCGTGCATACTGCTTCTCGTCGATCACACCAAGCCGCTGCATGCGGTGGAGCACTTCATCACGGCGGTCTTTTGCCTTTCCCGGAGCCAGGTCGGGACGCAATCGTGTCGGCGACTGCGGCAGGGCGGCAAGCAGCGCCGCTTCTCCGGGACCAAGTTCAAGCGCCGGCTTGCCGAAATAGATCCGTGACGCCGCTTCCACGCCGATCACATTGCCCCCGAACGGCGCATGGTTCAGGTACGCCGCCAGGATCTCATCCTTGCTGTACCGCAGTTCCAGCTGCAGTGCGCGGAACGCCTCCAACAGCTTCACCGGCAGGGTCCGCGGGCGGCGGTCGATCATCCGTGCGAGCTGCTGGGTGATCGTCGAGCCGCCGGAAACGATCCGGCCGGCGTTCAGATTCAACAACAGTGCACGCGCGATTGCACCCGGATTCAGGCCGGGGTGAATATAGAAGAATCGATCTTCGTAGGTCACCACCGCGGCTTTCAGATAGGGAGAAACCCGGTCAAGTTTGACAGGGATGTGATACCCATCCTCTGGCGAGAGATACACACGCAAAAGCTTCTCGTGCCGGTCCAGCAGAACCGTTGATGCAGGCGGTCCAAGCGCATTTTCAGGAAGGGGAATCAGCAGAAGCAGAAGCAGGAACAGAACGATCAGTGCGATCGTGACAAGCACAATTCGGCCGGTTCGACCCAGTGTGGAGAGCACGTCCTTCAGCATGCCCGGCGTCCCGTTCGATAATTCGCGAATAGAGGTAAAATACCCGCGTGCTGCCGGGAATTACAAATGGTTTACCGGGGCCGGTAGCCCTGCCCGCTATCCCCTAACCCGAATATTTCATGAATGAGGAAAGCGAGCTATGGTAAGGACTGGTTTTACAGGAAGATGCTCCCCAGTTTGTCACTTCTTCCCGGCGACGGTTTGTACCTTGAAGTAAAAGAGGAAAACTCATTTATTCATTCACCCTTCGGGTGGTCCCGGGCACGTCATCTGCTTTGTTTCGAAGGATTCGCGGTATTGCCATACAGCTTCATCCTTCGCGCCTCACATCTGACACAGTTTGAACTCGTGAAATATTCGGGCTAAGAGTAGGGCGGGCGTCCCTGCCTGCCATGCGACACCCGAGAGTGGAGCAGGCGTCCCTGCCTGCCATCCGGCGTCAGCCGCAACGAAAAAGAAGTTCTACCCTTTGCGTAACGGGAAGGCCTCCGCCTCGAGCAGCATCCACCCTACGCTGATCTACATGTCCACCGTTGCAGTTATACTCCCCTAACCCCGGCAATGTTTGAAGTTGCACTGCATGCTCCGTACCTTTGAGGCCTTGGACACTCCGCTTGCTCCGTTCCATCTTCTACACCAGAGGCAATGGGGAACACGCAAGTCCGGTTGTTCCAAACAACTACAAGGTGTTACTATCCCCTAACATTTTGGTTTACTTGATTTTAGCGTGAAGTTTTGCGATATTCTTCACACACGCGGAAAAGGTCCGCAAACGTGGGGGGATTCACACGTTCCGGCAAACAAGGTGATATTCCCAAGGGAGTAACGATGGCGAAGAACTACGTCACAATCGATGGCAACGAAGCGGCCGCCTATGTCGCTCACAAGACCAACGAGGTCTGTGCCATCTATCCGATTACGCCCTCCTCCAACATGGGGGAATGGGCGGATGAATGGTCCGCCAAGGGCCGCAAGAACATCTGGGGTTCGGTCCCGCAGGTGGTGGAAATGCAGTCCGAGGGCGGCGCCTCCGCGGCCGTGCACGGCGCCCTCCAGACCGGGTCGCTCACCACAACCTTCACAGCCTCCCAGGGGCTGCTGCTGATGATCCCCACCATGTTCAAGATCGCCGGTGAACTTACCTCCACGGTTTTCCATGTGTCGGCCCGTACCGTCGCCACGCACGCCCTGTCCATCTTCGGCGACCATTCCGACATCAACGCCGTGCGCTCTACCGGCTTCGGACTGCTGTCCAGCTGCAGCATCCAGGAAGTCATGGATATGGCGCTGATCACACAGGCCGCCACCCTGAAGGCACGCGTTCCCTTTGTGCATTTCTTCGACGGCTTCCGTTCCAGCCACGAAGTCCAGAAGATCGAGATGCTCACCGACGAGCAGATCCGTGCGATGATCGACGACGATCTCGTGATCGCGCACCGTATGCGCGGCATGAGCCCGGACCGCCCCGTGCTGCGCGGCTCCAGCCAGAATCCGGACGTCTTCTTCCAGGCACGCGAAGCAGTCAACAAGTACTACAACGCCTGCCCCGACATCGTCCAGGAAGCGATGGACAAGTTCTACGACATCGTCGGGCGACGTTACAACCTCTTCGACTATGTCGGCCATCCGGAAGCCGAACGCGTGGTCGTGCTGATGGGCTCCGGCGCCGAGATGACCCATGAAACCGTCGACTACCTCACCAATTCCGGCGAAAAGGTCGGCGTGCTCAAGGTCCGCCTGTATCGCCCGTTCGACATGACTCGTTTCGTACAGTCCCTTCCGAAGAGCGTGCAGAAGATCGCCGTGCTCGACCGCACCAAGGAGCCCGGCGCCACCGGCGAACCGCTCTACCTCGACGTCATCAACGCGATCGAAGAGTCCTATGCTGACAACGGCGCCACGTTCGCAAAGCGACCCTACGTGGTCGGCGGACGGTACGGCCTCTCCTCCAAGGAGTTCACCCCGGCCATGGTCAAGGGCGTCTTCGACAATCTCAGCCTCGACAAGCCGAAGCATCACTTCACCATCGGGATCGAGGACGATGTCACCAAGCTGTCGCTGCCCTATGATGCGAACTGGTCGATCGAGCCCGACGAAGTCACACGATGCCTCTTCTACGGTCTCGGCTCTGACGGTACCGTCGGCGCGAACAAGAACTCGATCAAGATCATCGGCGAATCCACCGACAACTTCGCCCAGGGCTATTTCGTCTACGACTCGAAGAAGGCCGGCGCAGTGACGGTCAGCCACCTTCGCTTCGGCCCCGACCCGATCAAGTCCACCTACCTGATCGACAGCGCCAACTTCGTCGCATGCCACCAGACCGTCTTCATCGAGCGCTATGACATGCTCAACAGCGCGGCCGAAGGCGCGACCTTCCTGCTGAACTCGCAGGCCCCCACGGAGGAAGCCTGGGACACCCTGCCCAAGTCCATGCAGCAGCAGATTATCGACAAGAAGCTCAAGTTCTACGTGATCGACGCCTACAAGGTCGCCAAAGAGACCGGCATGGGCGCACGCATCAACACGATCATGCAGACTTGCTTCTTCGCAATTTCCGGCGTGCTCGAACGTGACGAAGCCATCGCCAAGATCAAGGACGCGATCAAGAAGACCTACGGCAAGAAGGGCGACGCCGTTGTGCAGATGAACTACAACGCCGTGGACCAGACCCTGGCGAACCTGCACGAAGTCGACGTTCCGGACCAGGTCACCAGCGACTGGGAACGTCCCCCGATCGTCCCGGACGAAGCACCCGAGTATATGAAGAACGTGCTCGGCAAGATTTACGCGGGCCACGGCGACGACCTGCCCGTCTCCGCCTTCCCCGAGGACGGCACCTTCCCCACCGGCACCACCAAGTGGGAAAAGCGCAACATCGCCCTCGACATTCCGGTCTGGGACACCGATCTCTGCATCCAGTGCGGCAAGTGCGTCCTGATGTGCCCCCATGCCGCCATCCGCGCGAAGGTCTGCGAGCCGGAGCTGCTCGAAAACGCGCCCGGAACCTTCAAGAGCATGGACTACAAGGGCAAAGAATTCAAGGGCATGAAGTACCTGTTGCAGGTCGCCCCGGAAGACTGCACCGGCTGCACGCTTTGCTACGAGATCTGCCCCGCGGCGGACAAGAAGGACAAGGAGCACAAGGCGCTCAACATGCAGCCCCAGGCTCCCCTGCGTGAATCCGAACGCGAAAACTACAACTTCTTCCTCAACGATATCCCGGAAGTCGACCGTTCGAAGGTCCGCCATGACACCGTCAAGGGCAGCCAGTTCCTCGAGCCCCTGTTCGAGTACAGCGGCGCCTGTGCCGGCTGCGGCGAGACCCCGTATGTCAAGCTGCTGTCGCAGATGTTCGGCGACCGTGCGGTGCTCGCGAACGCCACCGGCTGCTCCTCGATCTACGGCGGCAACCTGCCGACCACACCGTGGACCGTGAACAAGGACGGCCGCGGCCCGTCGTGGAACAACAGCCTCTTCGAAGACTGCGCTGAATTCGGCCTCGGCTTCCGCTTGACCATCGACAAGCAGAACGCGTACGCCAAGGAGCTGGTAGACAGGATGCGGGACCAGATCGGCGGCGAGTTGGCCGATGCCCTCATCACGGCCGACCAGTCCGAAGAGACCGGTATCTTCGAACAGCGCGAACGGGTCGATCGTCTGGTCGAAAAGCTGGGCAGCATCGACAGCCCGGACGCACGCAACCTGAAGTCGGTCGCCGACTCCCTCGTGAAGAAGAGCGTCTGGT
>WJJA01000156.1 GCA_014729955.1 bacterium | reverse complement strand
GTGCTGCTCAGCGATTTCAGCAGCCGTCGCTTTAAGTGTCGATTCGGTACGCGCGCAGAGGGCCAGGTCCACCCCTTCGGCGGCAAGACGCTCCGCTACGGCGCGTCCCAGGCCGGTGCTCGCACCCCCGACAATCGCTTTTTTTCCTGCTATTCCGAGATCCATGCAGTCACAGTCCTGATCATGTATTGGTTCGATACCGGTGTCGTGCCGAGTCCAATGGTCGAAGGTATGTGATCAACCGCCGGGAAAACCCGTAAAACCCGATCTCTTCTATAGAGTGTACGAAGAAAACAGCCCGTATGGAAGCAGAATTCCTTCCTGCGGAAACAAACCATGCGAATGGTTTTGACAGCTGGATTCCATCGGGGGCAGGTAGTGATATAAATTCAAGCCGGAGACCGTCTCGGCTCGTCAATCGTCCGTTACCGGACCGTCATCTTTCTCCATCTCACGTGCAGCGATCTCCACCGCCACCAGGCGGGAGCTGCCCTCTTCTTCCATGGTGACACCGTAGAGACGGTCCGCACGTTCCATGGTCAGCTTGTTGTGTGTGACGACCAGGAATTGTGTCCGGTCAGTAAAGTCTTCCAGCAGATCGGCGAAACGCCCCACGTTGGAGTCGTCGAGCGGGGCATCCACTTCGTCCAGGAAGCAGAAGGGGGAGGGGCGTTCGAGGTAGAGGGCGAACAGCAGGGCAATGGCGGTCAAGGCTTTTTCGCCGCCCGAGAGCAGATCGATGGCGGAGAGGTTTTTCCCACGTGGTGTGGCGAAAATTTTGATGCCCGCCTCCAGGGGATCGCCGTCTGCGAGCTCCAACCTGGCTTCGCCGCCTCCGAACAGTCGTACAAACAGATCCTGGAAATTGCCGTGCACACGTCCGAATGTATCGAGGAAGCGCTTGCGCGCAACCCCGTTGATTTCAGAAATGGTTTCCTCCAGCGCCGCACGTGCTCCCGCAAGGTCGTCATACTCCGCCTTCAGGGTCTGCCAGCGCGCATCGATCACTTCATATTCTTCCAGCGCCATCTGGTTGACCGGACCGATGGTTTTCAGGCCGTCCCGTAATTCTCCAAGGGGACGATCCATGTAAGGATTGTCCTCTTCGACGGCGAGCGGCAACGACTCCTGCGGCGCGCTGAAGAGGTCGATCTCGTAGGATTCGATGATCCGTTCACGGATCGTGGTCATGCGGACCGAATAATCCTTAACCTCAAGCTCGAGCGCGTGCAGGCGCTCGCCGATCCGTTGCAATTCACTACGCTGCTCGCTGACATCGCTTTCACGCTCACGGAAGGTCTTGCGCACCTCTTCGTAAGCCGCGGCGGCCTTGTTCGCGGAGACGGCAACCTCGTCCAGCTCTTTTTCGATCACCGCTTCTTCCCCGCGCACGCTGCGCAGGCGTTCTCGGGCATCCTCCAGCGCGCCGACAGCACCCTGCTTTTCCTTTTCCAGGCTGTCCAGGCGCCGGCCGAGTTCCTCCAGCAGGGTGCCGCGACGTCGTACTTCCGACTCGATGCGCGCCGTCTCCGCCGCGGTTTCCGAGCGGCGATTGTATGCTTCATCCCGCTGTCGGCGCAGCTTCTCGTTTTCCTCTTCCAGTGCACGCAGACGACCGCCCGCTTCATGGAGCATATCGCGCCGTTTCGCCTCCACCTCGGTCGCTTCGCTGAGGCGATTCTGCTGCTGGAGAAGGGCAGGTTCCAGCGATTCCCGTTCCACCTCCAGCCGTTGCTTTTCCTCACGTCGACGCTGCTGCACGGCTTCGTGCGCCTGGCGCTCGGATTCAGCCTTGTGCAATGCGGCCTGCGCCTGTTCCAGTTCCCTGCCGATGTCTTTCAGCTTGCGGGACAATTCGCCGGGAGCCTGCTCGCGGGCTTTTTCTTCGGTTCGTGCCGATTCCAGCTCTCGCTCGGCATCGGTCAACGCCGTACGGGCCTGCCCGGCCTCACGTTGCGCCTCTTCCAGCAGATGGGCAGCCCCGAGATCGGCGGGATCGACCTCACCGGCGACCAGCACACCGTCCGGGGTGAGACGTACACCGTCAGGGGTGACAAGCGTCCAGCCGCCTTCTACGGCATCGTCGGCGTAGTGAAGCAGCGCTTGGAGATCACGGACCAGTTGGACCTTTCGCAACAACCGGCGCGCGGCTTCGCCGACCGTACCGGTGAAGGAGACAACGTCGCACAGGGGGGCGATGACGCCTTCGTCGTTGCTGAAGGGCGCCTCAGCTTCGCCCTCAAGACTTGTTTCATAAAGCAGCTGCCCTTGTCCGGTCTGGTGCTCGTACAATCGTTCTGCGGCTTGTGCGAACGATCTTCTGTCGGCCGTCGCCAGCGCATCGGCACGATCCCCCAGCGCTGCCGCCAGGGCGGGACGATAGGCGTCGCCGGTGGTGACCGCATCGCCGAGACGACCCAGGAGGCCCTCGATGCCCGCTTCCAGCAGCTCCTTCACGGCTTTCGGACGCCCTTCGCCGCTCCGCACCATGCCCGTCAGCATCTCGACACGCCTGTGCGCCGCTTCGCTCGCGGTCTTCAAGCCGGCCGCCTTCGAGGCAGCTTCAGCACGCGCTTCTCGTGCCGCTTCCAGGGTTTTGCGCGCCGCTTCAATTTCCGTCTGCAGGGTATTTCGCGAGTGCTGCAGCTCTTGTACCTTTTCACGGCGCGGTTCAGGATCGGAGGGTGCAGGTTCCTCCAACTCGCCGGCCAGTTCCTCGAGGCGTGCGTCGATACGTTCCATTCGTTCCACAATACGCCCGACTTCGTTGCCGGCTGCGGTCAGAGCATTTTCCGCCTCACGCAGGGCGCGTGCCGCCTCCGCCTGTTCCGACCGTGCACCGCGAATCGCCTTGTCATGCGCTTCGTACTGCTTCTGCACCTCTTCCAGCGCCTGCGACGCGTCCGTTCGTGCCTGTTCTGCGGTCTCATGTTCATCATCGAGCGATTCGATTTCACGGGCCAGTTGCCGGCGGCGGTCAGTCAGCTTCTCGCGTTCGCTTTCCCGTTCCTCGCCGCGCACCTGCGTGGTACGGATGCGCTCTTCCAGTATCACGATGTCTTTTTGCACCGCCTGTCGCCGGGCGCTCAGCTCGTCGCGACGTTTGCCGATCTCGCTGACCCGGTTTTCCAGTTCGCCCAGTCGCTTTCGCAGCTTCTCGAGGTCTTCCTCCTGCTTTTCCAGCAGCTCCTGACGGTCGTCGCGTTCGCTGCGCTGTGCGACGATTTCCGCTTCCAGGGGAGCGATACGTACCCGCAGGTCGGCCAACTCCCCGGTGGCCGCTGTAAGCTCCTTGACACGCAGGGCATCGCGCAGCCAGCGGTACCGTCGAGCACGTTGCACCTGCCGCTTCAAGCTGTTGCGTTGCGTGGTAATCTCGCGGATAATATCATCGAGGCGCAGAATATCCGCTTCCGTCGCCGCCAGACGGCTGCGCGCGGTGCGGAGGCGCTGCTTGTAGAGCGTCACGCCGGCCGCTTCCTCGAACAGGCGCCGCCGTTCTTCCGGACGACCGGAGAGGATCGATTCCACCATCGCGAGTTCGATGATGGAATAGCTGTCAGGCCCCAGTCCGGTGTCGGCGAAGAGGGTGCGAATGTCTCGCAGGCGACAGGTGCGGCGGTTGATCATGTATTCCGACTCGCCGGAACGGTGCAGCCGACGGGTGATCGCGACCTCGCTGTATTCGGTCGGCAGCAGGCCGAGGGTGTTCTCGACTATCAGGGTGACTTCAGCAAACTTGGAAGGCTTTTTCGCGCCGGCCCCGGCAAAAATGACGTTTTCCATCTTGTCGCTGCGGAGAATCCCCGCACGCTGTTCACCCAGCACCCAGCGCACCGCGTCCACGATATTGGTTTTTCCGCAGCCGTTCGGCCCCACGATCGCCATTACACCGGGGCTGAAGGTCAGCTTCGTACGTGTCGGAAACGATTTGAAACCGTACAGTTCAAGACCGCTTAAATACAAGGATTCACCCGCCTTGTTGCTTGCAGATACCCCGTGAGGGAAACGAAAAATCCAACCGTCCAATATACAAATCTGCGGGGAGAATGAAACAGGCGCATGCTGTATGGATGCATTCTCCCACGTCGCGCACGCCGCGGAGATGAGTAGGAAGGAGCGTCCCCGCGAAAACCGGGCGACAGCTCGTGGATGGTCCGATGCAGCGAGTGTGCTTGTGGGGGCATCCGCGAAATATGCACTTTCCACAACGGAATGCAGGTGCAGGCAGAGAGCAGGGCATTGCAAGTTGTGTCGGGTCTTGCCCCGCGTCAGCGGGGTGTGACCCGACGCACAAAACGGTTCTTAAACGGTGCAAGCATGGAGCAGGGCAGAAGGCCGCTGTCATGTGGGTTGAAGGAAGGGAAAAAGCTGATGCAGATTCGCTCCTACAGGTCCGACGACGAGCAGGCCGTGATCGATCTCTGGTTTCGATGCGACCTGGTGGTGCCGTGGAACAACCCGCGCCTGGACATTCAACGCAAACTGCAAGTGGATCCCGAGTTGCTGCTTGTCGGGCTGGAAGGGAACACACTTGTCGCGACAGTGATGGGAGGCTACGAGGGCCATCGCGGCTGGATCAACTACCTCGCGGTGGATCCGCGGAGGCGACGGTGTGGATACGGGCGACTGATGATGGATGAAATCGAATCGCGCCTGGCCGCGCGTGGTTGTCCGAAAATCAACCTGCAGGTGCGTGCGAACAATCGTGATGTGGTCGCGTTCTACGAAGCGATCGGCTACAAGGTCGAAGAGCTTGTGGATATGGGCAAATTCCTTTCCCATGACCCGCCGTATGAACAATCCTGAAACCTTCCCGGCGGGCACGGATAACCCTGCCCGATCCGGCTTTCCCGCTTGCAACCACGGTTGACCGGAGTCCATCTTACCTGATGAAAAATGGAATCTTCCCAACCATGAGGCGCTCTATGCGAAACGGTCACGGGGCAGCCGGGGTACGAATGCGAACGATCCTTGCAGCGATGCTGTTTCTCCTGCATGCCTGTGCGTGCCGGGCAGGCGACCTGGCAGGCGCAGTCAATGTTTTGCGGACGGTGACCGATGCCCGGCCGATCAGCCCGTTTGCACAACCACGCCATGCCGGGCCGACGGAACATGTGGATCATTCCGGCACCGAACCGGTGCTCGCGGTCGTCTACCTGGAAGCCCATGACAATCTCAACGTCGGACCTGTCCCCGAACCCAATCCGGTGGTGGACCAGGTCGACATGACAATTGTGCCGCACACGCTTGTTGTGCCGGTCGGAACCACCGTCGACTTCAACAACTCGGACGAAGTTTATCACAACCTCTTCAGCCTGTCACCCGCCCGGAAGTTCGACCTCGGGCGCTACGGCAAGGGCGGCAGCAGGAGCATCACCTTCGAAGAACCGGGCGAGGTGCGTCTCTTCTGCGATATCCACCCGCACATGAGCGGGATCGTGCTGATCCTGCCGAATCAATACTTCGACGAGGTGCCGCCGGACGGCCGTTACCGGATCGAAGGCATCCCGGCAGGCGACTATCGTGTGCACGCCTGGCATGAAACATTGGACGAGCAGATCAAGACTGTATCCATCCCCGCTGAGGGTGAGGTGGAGCTGAATTTTTACCTGGGTGAGAGATAGCGTGTTTCGGTCAGTAACATTTCGCGGCAAGCTCTTCGGCCTGTTCGCGGCGGTTGTGGTCGTCATGATCAGCGCATCGATTCTGCTGGTCAATGAGCGCTTCAACCATTTCACCCACGTTGATCTGAAACGTGAACTGGTGCAGGCACCGGCGCGCTTCGACCGGTTCCAGACGTCGAAGATGAACAGCCTGATCTCCCGTGCCGCCAACATCGCAACCGATCCCAGTCTGCGCGGTACGCTTTCCACCCGTGACCGTATCACGGTCGCTCGCGCTGCCGATCAAACCAACACATTGCATCAAACCGACCTGTTCTGGATGATCGATCTTGGCGGAGTGGTGCTGCATCGTGTTGAGCAGCCGCAGGCATACGGCGATACATTACAAAATGTGCCGGTGGTACGGGATGCTTTGAACGGGTTTAACTCCGGCGACCTCTGGCTGAGGGACGGGGAGTTGTTCCAGGTGTCCGCGGTGCCGATCGGTACCGGGCGGTCGGTGCTGGGCGTGCTGTTGATCGGGGAACGCTTTGATGCGTGGATCCTGAAAGAATTTGCCACCCTCTCCGGCCTGCAGCTCGGCTTCCTCACGGCCGGCGAATCGATGATCGCAAGCGAGGGGTTCGGCGAGTCCGAAGATCTGAGCCAAACGCTGCTGGATTGCGCCCGTTCGAGCCCATGGGAGCCGCATGAACTGCCGGCGGTGCCCTGGACGGGCACGAAACAGAACATCTTTCCCGATGCGCCGTTCCACGAATTTCAAGTCGGAGGCATTCCCCATGCCGGAGCGCTGTTTGAGCTTCGCAGCGCCGGGCATGACCACCTCGGGGTGGGGCTCGTATTTCGCTCCATGTTGAGCGAAACTTTGCTGCTTCGCCGTATTCGTGAAGCGCTGATCCTGGTCGGTATTGGCTCGATCCTGCTCGGTCTGCTCGCGACCTGGGTGCTGGCACGTCAACTCACGCAACCGATCAAACGCCTGGTAAGCGCTGCGGCGAAACTGGGCGCCGGCGACATGGACAGCCCGATCCAACCGTCGGCAAACGACGAAATCGGCAGCCTCGCACGTGCCCTGGACGACATGCGTCAATCCCTGAAAAAAACACGCGAAGAGCTGCTGCGTGCCGAACGAATGTCAACCATCGGGCAGATGGCTTCGACGATCACCCACGACTTTCGCCAGCCGATCTCCGCAATTTACGGCTACATGCAGTTGATGGCGCTGCCGACCACGTCACCGGAGGATCGCGAAGAATATTCCCGGCGCACCCTGCGCCAGATCGACCGCATGCAGGGCATGATCAACGAGCTGCTGGATTTCGCACGTGACAAGGTGAGTTTGAACTTCACGCGGGTGCGGCTGTTCGAATTTGTGCAGGAGGTGACACAGAATTTCGAACAGGAGAGCCTGAAGCGGAAGATCAAACTGAAGACGTCGATGAGTTGGGACGGTGAAATCCTGATGGACCGGGATCGTCTCGAGCGCGGCGTGGAAAACATCGTGCGCAACGCGATGCAGGCGATCGATCGGGACGGGCTGATTGAGTTGCGGGTTTGCAAGAACGGTGACTACGCGGAAATCTGTATCGCCGACAACGGGCCGGGGATTCCTGAGGAGGTACAGGCACGCTTGTTTGAAGCCTTCGCCACGCACGGCAAAAAGGGCGGCACCGGGCTGGGGCTGGCCGTGGCGAGCCGTGTTGTGCGTGAGCACGGCGGCGAAATCGAGGTCCAAAGTGAAACCGGCGCAGGAACGACGTTCAAACTGCGGCTGCCCCTGACGCAACCCTCCTCCGGCGAAGATGAACAACACGCGCAAGGCACAGACGAAACAGGTGGATGAAATATGATAAAATTGCTTGTACTGTTGAGCGGGATGGTTCTCCTCGCGCTACCCGTGCAGGCCGGCAACTACAACCTGGGCAGTACCGGCTTCGAGTTCAGCGGAGATCTGACCATCACCTTTGTCGAGATGGACAAGCAGAGCGAGATCAACGAAAATCTCCGCGGGGATGATCCGTTCAACCTCGCACGCGCCCGCTTGTTTTTCGGCAAAGAGTTCCACGAGCATATTCGCATGGACCTGGAGCTGCTTTGGGATGACGGCGCCGATCCACGCATCCAGGGCGCCTACTTCACCTTTTCCGATCTGCTGACTTCGGGACTTGATGCCAAGGTCGGCCTGATTCCGCATCCGTTCGGGAACTACGGCCATCGCTCCACCTATTTCAACCAGAATCCGCTGATCGGTGTGCCGGCGATGTGGCATTACATCACTCCGCTCAGCAGTCGCGGTGACCAGGCGGCCACCGAGTTGATCGGTAACCGTGCAGTGGAAAACGACGGCATCCCGATGGGGTACGATACCTGCTGGGACACAGGCATCAGCCTTCACTACGAACAGGGATGGTTCGAAGGTGCGACGGCGATTACCCAGGCAACCCTCTCAAGCCCTTACGCGAAACGAAATGACGGCTACCAGGGAACCGTTAAGCTCGGACTCCACCCCACGTACGGTCTGCGTTTCGGCGGTTCAGCAGCGTACGGTCCCTGGATCGCGCGACGTGACGATATGGACCTGCCCGATGCGATCGAATCGTACATGCAGACCGCACTCGGCGCCTACGCCGAATACAGTTTCGGCAGATGGCAATTCTTCTCGGAATGGATGCAGTTGCGCTGGGAAATGCCGTTCATCGAAGAGGGGGATGTCAGTGCCTGGAGCGCGTACGGTGAGGCGAAATGGAAGGTCACGCCGTCCTACTACCTCGCGGCACGGTACGACCGCTTCCAGTATGGTGAAATCGACAACGGCAATGGTGTTGAACGGGAATGGGGTTACAGCTTCAATCGTCTGGAAACCGCCCTGGCATGGCGTGTGATTCGTGAAGGGTTCATCCGGTTGGACTACCAGGGCACGTTTTTCGATCATTCCGAGATCGACCCCGTCCACCTGATCGCCCTGCAGTTCGAGTTTTCGTTCTGAGGATCTGAACGATCATATCTTCCAGGTGCGACCCGGCATGCTCTCCTTGTCGATCCGCTTCGGTTTGCCCTCTTCATCGAGCACAACGAACGTGCAAGTGTTGCGAAACACCGATGTTTCTTTGACTCGTCCCTCCAACTGGAAGGTGATGCTGGTGCGTCCGACCTGCGGATCGGAGGCCCTGAACTCCACGATTTCGCCGACCTTCACCGGTTGAATGAAGAGGGTTTCGCTGAAACGCAGGGTGACCACGTGGGTCTCGCCGGTGTAGGTGCGCGCAAAAATGGCGGCGGACTCGTCCATCCAGGCGAGCATGCGTCCGCCGAAGAGGTTGCCGTGCGTGCCGACATCCTTGGTCAGACACATCTGTGCGTTGATCCTGTAGGACATGATCGCCTCCTCGTAGTGCTGAACGATTCGCGCTTGTCATTCACATCTGAATATAGCAGCACACCGACTCGGGCATCGTGTCGGTGTGCTGGAAAGACAGACAAAACAGCTCAGAAGGACCGCTCCATGCACATGAAACGGTCCACCAAATACACCTACTTTTTCTTCTTCCGGCCGATGTAATGCGTAGCGGGGCCGTAAATCGCTTCGGCCGCCTCCATGATGGTTTCCGACAGGGTGGGGTGTGCATGGATGGTCAGCGCCAGATCCTGCGCGACCGCGCCCATCTCGATGGCCAAAGTGCCCTCGGCGATCAGCTCGCCCGCGCCCGGGCCGGTAATCCCGACACCCAGCACGCGTTCATCATCCTTGCTGGTGATCAGCTTGGTGACGCCGTCCACGCCGCCCAGCGACTGGGCTCGTCCGGACGCTGCCCACGGGAATCGCGACACCTCCACATCGATGCCCTGCTCTTTCGCCTCGTCCTCCGTGATGCCGGTCCATGCTACTTCCGGATCGGTGAACACCACTGCGGGAATCGCGCGCGGTTCGAAGATCGCCTTGGAACCGCCGATCGCATCCACCGCGATATGCCCTTCGTGGGAGGCTTTGTGCGCCAGCATCGGCTGCCCGGCGACGTCGCCGATGGCGTAAATGCGGGAGTCGGTGGTGCGGCGTTGCGGATCGACCTTGACGAAGCCGTCCTCGCCCATCTCGATCTGGGTGTTTTCCAGCCCGATCCCCTTGGTGATCGGCTTGCGGCCGGCGGACACCAGCACGAGGTCATACACCTTGCGGGCTTCTTCTGCGCCCTTGCCTTCGAGGGTCACCTTGACACCGTTCTTCTGTACCTTCGAATCGGTTACCTTCGTTTCGGTGTAGATACCGGCGAACAGCTCCTTCAGGCGTTTCTGCAGGGGTCGTGCGAGGTCACGGTCCACGCCGGTGAGGATTTGCGGCAGCATTTCCACCACCGTGACCTCTGTGCCGAGCGAAGCGTAGACACTGCCCAGTTCCAGGCCGATGTAGCCGCCGCCGACCACGAGCAGGCTCTTCGGCGGGCCGGAGACGTCCAGCGCACCGGTCGAGTCCACAATCTTGTCCGAATCCCAGTCGAACATGGGCAGATGGATCGGTTGCGACCCGGTAGCGAGGATCGCATGCTCGAACTCGATGGCAGTCGGCCCCTCGGCACCTTTGACCAGGTCGATCTCCACGGCCGTGGAACTGGTGAACTTCGCCCATCCACGGATGTGCTCAATCTTACGCGCTTTGGCGAGCTGTCCCACGCCGCCGGTCAACTGTTTGACCACCTTGTCTTTGAAACCGCGCACCTTGTCGGCGTCGATTTTCGGCGCGCCGAAGGTCACGCCCCACTGCTCCGCTTCGCGGGCTTCATGGATCACCTTTGCCACATGCAGCAGAGCCTTGGAAGGGATGCAGCCGCGGTACAGGCAGACCCCGCCCGGGTTTTCTTCCGGGTCGATCAAGGTCACATTCATACCCTTGTCAGCGGCATGAAATGCGGCAGCGTATCCGCCCGGGCCGCCTCCGATTACGATCAGTTCGCGCTTTTCGCTATCAGCCATTGTCTTGCACTCCAGAAGGATGTTCACACCCGGATACGGCCGGTTTCCGTTTTGTCGCCGGCAGACTTCCATGCGATTCGAACGACACGCCGAATCGACGTCAAAGCGGCCGATGCAACCTGGATTTCTACGCGTTCCGGCCGGCGTTTTTCGTCCGCCTGCCTCGACCGTAGGGCAAAAGGTACAATGGGGCAAGGGTCTTCTCAAGCGTTGGATAGCACGGCAACAGGCGAAGGGTGACATCGGCCGGTCCCGCATCGGATGTCCCTCATCCGACCCGGGAGGAGCGCGCGGAGCCGCGGGCGCTCATCGTTTTCCGATAGGGATGATTGTATCTTTGCAGCGAAACCACCTTTGACGCCGGGAGTGCGAACCGCCACGTCGGAGCGATCCATGAAGCGAAGCCATGTTCTTGCCCTCTATGCCGTGATGTCACTGGGTCTGATCACCCAGTGCGCCCGTCCGCCGGTGCAGACGATTACCATATTGCATCACAACGACTTCCACTCCGCAGTGCTTCCGGACACGTCTGTCCATGACGGTAATACTTATGTCAACCTCGGGGCTGCAGGTTTGAAGGGGCTTGCCGATGCCGTGGAAGACACCGCGCATCCCTCGATCTGGTTGAATGCGGGCGATGAGTACTCCGGCGGCGTTCTTTCCACGCTTACACAGGGAGGCAGTCAGTTCCGGCTGGCGAGGAAGATCGGCTATGATGTCGTTGTGCTGGGCAACCACGAGTTCGACTACGGTCTCGAACGGGCGGCGGCATTCCGTGATTCCGCCGGGGTGCCGGTGCTGGGCGGGGCGAACCTGGTGCAGGCGGACGGCTCCCCCTTCGCCCTGACCCACCTCGACACGAGCATCGGCGGCGTGCAGATGCGCATCATCGGCCTGCTCCCACCCGATCTCGAAGAACTCACCGGTCGTTCCAAGCTGAACGATCTGCAGATTCTCGACCCCGCCGATGCGGTGCGAAAACACCTGCCGGGCAAAAAACGGCTCGCCGTGGTGCTATCCCACATGGGATATACACAGGACACCCTTCTGGCGGCGCAGGTGCCGGAGATCGACCTGATCGTCGGCGGGCACAGCCACAGCACCCTGGAACGACCCCGCTTATTCGGACAGCAGGGACGCCTGCCCGACAGCACCTTGACCTTGGACGATTTGAAACGACTGCCGGGTACAGTCATCACGCAGGCCGGCGGGAAGGGACGGTATCTCGGCGTGCTGACCCTGAAGGTGCAGGGAGGTGAGATTCTTGTTGCGGACGGGACGCTGCTTCCCAACGACGGCAGCCGTGCCGCCGCCGATGTTGAACTGCTCGCGGAAGTGAATCGCCTCGATGCCAGGTACGCGCCGATGCTCGACAAGCAGATTGCCACGCTCGAGGCGCCGCTGCGACGCAAATGGGATGCGGAATCGCCGCTGGGACGCTGGATTGCGGATGCCTATCGCAAAGCCGCCAATGCTGACATCGGCATGCACAACAACGGCGGTATTCGTGCCAACCTGGAGGGACCGTCAATATCCATCCGCGACATCTGGCAGGTCGCTCCGTTTGGGAATGAACTGGTGGTGTTCGACCTGACCGGCGCACAGCTCGAACAGATCGCCGCGCATTGGGCAAAATCGGACGGCATGCCGATGCAGGTCTCCGGTCTGAGCATGACCATTGACAGCAAGTCCGGCATTTTTGCGAGCCTTGAGGTAAACGGCCGTCCTGTGCAGGCGGACCAATCCTACAAGGTGGTCACCAATTCCTACGTGTTCGAACAGGCTGATAGTTACTTCGGAATCGAGGCGCACCATTTCGATCCCTACATGACCGGTATGGTGGATCGTGATGTGCTGGTAAACAACGCACGTGAACAGGGCACCATTCGCAAGCCGACGGATACCCGTATCACGATGCGCTGATGGATAGCCCGGATATTTCACGAGTTCAAACTGCGTCAGATGTGAGGCGCGAAGAATGAAGCTGTATTGCCATACCGCGAATCCTTCGCAACAAAGCAGATGACGCAGTTGGGACCGCCCGAAGGGGTATGAATAGATGCATTCGCCTTGAAAACATTCTGTGCCGAAGCAAAACCATATAGCGAGACACTATCTTTTTGTTAATATAGAATTTAGAAAAGAATATTTGCTTCATTCATGAAATATTCGGGATAGTTCCTCATGATCCAGGAACGGATTCCCTCTGACTCACTTGCCGGCGGCCGGCAGGACCGGATGGAACGCGAACTTAATCTCTGCGACACAGCATGACAACCGGGGAAAAGGGCGGACCGATCTCCTCGGCTTCGATGTGCCGTTCCCACCAGACTCTGAAACCCGCATCGGTAAATGTCCGGGTCCAGTCCTCAAGAGAAAACAATCCTTCCAGGTGACGGTCGTGCACCATCTCCACCTTGCCCTTGTGACGCAGCAGCAGGGCGTAGTCCACCGTATACACCGTGTCGTCGGGGTCCGGATCGTGCATCCACTCCACGCCGCGCAAGCTGTATGCGCCGTCGTCCCGGCTGTGGTATTCCGACGCTTCACCCCGGGATTCTCGTGTGCAATCGGGTGAAACCAGCGCCGCGCCGCCGGGTCGAAGGTGCTCGAAGATCGTTTGGGCAACGTCTCGAAGATCCTTTTCGGTGGACATGTAGGTGACAGCGTCCTGTGCGATGACGGCATCAAACCTGCGCTCGAGACGCAACGTCCGCATATCGCCCTGCAGATGTTCACACTCCGGGTTGATCTGACGACTCAGTTCCAGCATCGCGGGGGAGAGATCGGTCAGGGTGACCCGGTCGAAGAAGGGCTTCATGTAATGAGCGCAGTTTCCCGCCCCCGAACCGAGTTCGAGCAGCGTCTTCGCTTCTCCGCTCACTCCTTCATGAAGCATTCTTGCAAAGCTTGCCCCCTCTTCCCGGTGGTCTTCGAGCGGGTCGAGCAAACGATACCAGGCGGCATAACGAGTGTAGATCAGCTGTGGCATATGATCTCCATGGTGCGCCGGACGCAGACTCTTCGTTTCCGGACAGACTATACTGGGTAGACGATCAAACAGCTCCTGCAATGCGCGTCGCCGCATCTCAACTACATATGTGCCGCCGGGGGACTGTGTCGGTCTGTCAC
>WJJA01000023.1 GCA_014729955.1 bacterium | reverse complement strand
GACTACGGGGTCGACTACAACTTCCTGCTTCTGGTCGGCGACCTCGGCGCGCGGATGAATGTCTTTCCGGGCATTGGCGTGGAACTGCGTGCATCCTGGAGCCAGTACCAGGCGTTTCTCGATTACACCGACGACAATTCCAGCTTCAGCTACACCTATTTCAAGGGCCGCTTCGGGCAGGCGCGATTTGACTTCGATTACCGCGAAAGCCGTGTTCGAGGCAATGCCCACCCGCGCGGAGGTTGGCAGGGACAGTTCACCGCCGCCTACGAGGACAACGATTTCATTGAAGGTTTCGAGGTCAACGCCGAGAAGTATACGCTGCAGGAAGTCTACACGAACTACAAGTACATGCGCCTGGAAACCGATGTCACTACCTGGATCAATCCGGTCGGCAAGCTGGTGTTCCAGCCGCGACTCCGTGGAGGGTACCTCACCGAACAGGTGGATCCCTTCATGGACCTGTACGCCGGCGGGCTGCACGGCATGCGCGGGTACACGTTCTACGCGCTGGGCGGCACGAAAAAGGTGATCGGCTCGCTGGCGATGCGTCACCCGATCTGGACACCCGACCGTCCACGTTTTGGATGGTGGCATTTCGACGGGCTGTGGGGTGCGGTGTTCGCCGATGTAGGCGATGCCTGGCGCTACGGTGACCTTGACGTCGACAACCTGAAAAAAGACTGGGGCGTGGAATTGCGTGCCAAGCTTTACAGCTGGTACGGTTTCCCGACCGCCCTCACATTCGCCGCGGCCCGCCAGCTGGAGGGCCACAGTGTGACCGAAAACAACGAGACGACTTACTACCCGCCCACATGGCGGTACTACTTCACGGTCCTGTTTGAGTTTGAGACAATCTTTCCACATACTTCCATCAGGGGAGGTAAGCTGTGACACGAGTAGGAATTGCAACCCTGTTGATGCTGTTCGCCGTTGCCGGCGGTGCGGTTGCATCGGAGTTGGATCTTCTGGATTTCACCACGGAAGAGGATTTCGTCTTCCGGACACCCGCCGTGCAGACGTCTGAAACCGTGGACGAGGCGGGACATACGTACGACGGACCCTCTCCATTTGCCGGTCGCATGGCGTACGGGACTGGTGACCGCGAGATCACGCGTCATGTAAACCTGGCAATGGCTCAGGGCGATGCGACAGAGAGCGGACCGAACCCGTCGAGCGGTGTTGGAATCGCGGACAAGAAGAACCCGGGCCGCGCGATCCTGCTGTCGGCGCTGATTCCCGGTGCGGGGCAGCTTTACGCACAGAAACCGTTCTGGGCCGCAGGCTTTTTTATTGTTGAAGCGGCGATGATCGGCGGCGCGGTTTCCTATGCGATTCAGGGTGCGGACAAGGAAGATGAGTACGAAAGTTTCGCACGTACCCACTGGGACGAGGAGTTGTATCGCGACTTCGAATACTGGCTGGCGACTTCCAACCCGAATCTGCCGCAGGACGAGCGGTTCGGCGGTGACCAGACCTCCTGGAATCAGCTGCCGTGGGGAGAAAAGCTGACCTTCCTGCCGAACAACTTCACCCACGAGCTGCCGGAGCAGGAGACTCAGCAGTATTTTGAAATGATCGGCAAGTACCTGTCGCAGTTTGGTGTCGGCTGGCCGAGCGACCTGATCGATCCCAACAACCCCGACTACCAGAGCTTCTTGAACCAGTTAAGCCGCTGGGACCAGGATTCAGATGATTTTGAAGGCTGGCCGAGCAACCAGGCGGCGACATACATCGACATGCGCGATCAATCCAACCAGCTTCTGAATATGTCGGCGAACTTCACGATGGTGCTGATGGTCAACCACGTCGCGTCCGCCCTGCACGCCGGCTTTGCGGTGCGCAGTCATAACAGAAAGATCGCCGAAGCGCAGATGGGCATGGACACCCACTACCGCAACGGCGAATATGTACCGATGGCCAAGCTGAATATCACCTGGTAGCCGAAGGATGAATGTCCCGGGTTTTTACGACTGAACGGGGCATCCTCGTCCGCTCCGGACGACTTTGTTCTCGACGACACACTGTATACGTCGCGAACAGGCCGGCCCGGATTGCAAACAGCAACACCAAACGAGATCACCATGAGACGGATTGCAGGAATCGTTGTACTGACAGCCTTTGCGTACACCGCCGCTCTCGCCGGTGCGGGAACGGATGCCGTCACCGACAGCGTGACGGAGGAACAACCCAACACCTCGGCGATGATACAGCTATCCGCCGTGCCGTTTCGTGCCCCTGCTTCGTCGGTGCTGCAGAGCTCCTCCTTGACGGCACGGCTACAGGCGCCGGGCGATCCGGCCGACCCGACGGTAAAAACGGAGACCAAAGGCACCGAAGAGGTCAACGCTCCCGCGATTGTCATTCGCAGCATCATCCTTCCGGGCTGGGGGCAGCGCCGGCTGGGCAACCATGTGCGCGGCGCCTTCTTCACCGCGATGGACGCCTCGCTCTGGACCGGGATCGTGCTGTCCTATATCGGCTATGTGGACGGCACCGCCGCCTACGAGGACTATGCCGCCCAACACGCCGGTGTGATCGGCGAACCGGGTCATGAGTTCTATGTCAATATCGGCAACTACGACACACGCGAAGATTTCAACGAAGTCCGACGGCAGCGACGCGACTACGCCAACCAGTACACAGGCTCAGGAACCTATTGGGACTGGGACAGCGAGCAGAGTCGTATCAAGTTCGAAGATCAACGTATCAGCGCAGACAGGCACCGCAACCGGATCTATTATTTCGTCGGTGGACTCCTGCTGAACCGTGTCGCAGCTGCCATCGACGCCGGTCGCACGGCAACGAAACGGAACGCCGGCGCGATCCAGGCCGGATACGATCCCGACACCGGCGGTCCGACCCTGGTCTGGACCGGCTGGGTGTGGTAAAGTTGATTCAGAATGGAAAACGAATCCTTCTGTGCTTCAAAGGGCGATCGAGCGGGCAGAGCGAGCCGGCCTGCCGGTGGACATGCTCTATCATCAAGTTACGCGCAAGACTGCGTTATGCGTAAGACCTGCCGAAGTGTTGTGTCGGGGCTTGGCCCGGCAAGCGGCGTGTGACTCGACACTCAAATGACGCTGGTGAGTGCTGCTGCTGTGGAATCCGGGATGCCGGGCTTGTAAGGCATAAGATCCGGTTCGGTTGTCACGGGGGAGGCCGTGCGTTATTTTCCAGGCGTTATGAGGCAGCGTGGTATGTGAACCGACAGGTGCGGCATGCGACCCGAATCGAAGCGGCAAATCCTCACAGGTATTCTGATCCTTGTGGGCGTATCGGCAGTCATCACCGCATGCGGTTTTACCGCGTTTTACATCAAGTATCACCGCCCCGCTCCGCTGCAGTCGACCCCTGCGCAGGGCTGCTCTCTTCCCGTGAAAGGCGTTCATTCTCTCGGCTGCATCTCGCCCTGGGGAGCGAATCGCTACCCCGAATATTTCATGAATGGAGAGAACACTCTTTTCTAAAAACTATATTAACAATAAGATAATATCTCGACATGCAGTTTTTCTCCGGCACAGATTGTGTCCAGGCCAAACTCATTTTTTCATTCCCCCTTCGGGCGGTTCCAACTGTGTCATCTGCTTTGTTCCGAAGGATTCGCGGTATTGCCATACAGCTTCATCCTTCGCGCCTCACATCTGACACAGTTTGAACTCGTGAAATATGCGGGCTACCGCAGGAACGGGGAACGTCGATCCCATAAGGGCATCGATATTTTCGCCCCCGTAGGAACCCCTTTGATTGCCCCGCGAGACGGTGTTGTCGGGCGAATCGGGAAAGGACCGAATGCGGGAAAACTGGTCTGGGTTATCGATGAGCACGGCGAGTACGGCTACCAGTATCTCCATTGCCTCGAAATCGCCGAAGGATTATCCGTCGGGCAGCCTGTGCGCAAAGGGCAGACCATTGCCTACCTGGGGCAAACCGGGAATGCCGGCAACACTCCTCCCCATCTGCATTTCGGTGTGGCAAAACTCTTCCGGCACAATTCCCTGCACGGCGGAAAGCGTTACGTGGACCCTCTACCCTTCCTCCAACCGGCGGAAGCGTCCGGGCCACTTCGTGTCTGGGAAACGATGCGGACACTTCTTTTCCTCGCCACCCATCGGCACGGCCGTCCCATGCTCGTCCTCGGTCGTTTGAGCACCCTTTTGTTCCCCACACCTACAGGAGCCTCACGGTAGTCAACGGCACTCCCGTGAACATGTCATTGAAACGGTGTCTGTATCAGAACGGTCGGAAATTTGCAGTAAGACAGGTCGGAATCTACCAGTGGCGTCCTGTAAGGCATTATCTTCTCACTGTTTTACAAGAAAAGCCAATGGACTATATCCGGCGCACGCTCGAATCTGTAGTGAAGAACGCGCTGCCATCGTTCCCGGTTACCGTGTTGACAGGGCCGCGGCAATCGGGCAAGACGACACTGTTGCAACACCTTTTTGCGGACACACATGCTTACGTTTCCCTGGACTTGCCGGACCTTCGTGAGGCGGCGAGGGATGATCCACGCGGCTTCCTGGATCTGTTTCCTCCACCGGTCATCTTTGATGAAGCCCAGGCGGTCCCGGAGCTGTTCCCCTGTGTACGTGAGCGGGTCGACGAACAGCGTGATCGCAACGGGCAGTATATCCTCACCGGCTCCCAGAACTTCCAACTTCTTCCTTCCATCACGGAGAGTCTCGCAGGGCGTGCCGCGATCCTCCACCTGTTCCCGTTTACGCAGGCGGAGCTTGCCGGAGAACCGAACCGAGACCTGCCCTGGCATCGAGCACGGCGCAATGTCGCCGCTGTCGACATGAACCATTGGGACCGCTTTGTAACAGGCTACTATCCGGAGCCTGCCGTTCGTTCTTCCATGGATACGCCGCACTGGCGTGACAGTTATATCCAAACCTACCTGGAGCGTGATGTGCGCACACTCTCCGGCGTCGGCGATCTCGCAGGTTTCCGCGATTTCCTTCGTGTGACGGCCGGCCGTAGCGGCAGCCTGTTGAACTATTCAGAACTCGCACGTGAAATGGGGCTGACTGTCAATACCATCAAGTCCTGGATGGGTGTGCTGCAGGCCTCGTTCCAGGTTTTCATCCTCCATCCGTACCACACCAACATCGGCAAGGAGCTGACCAAAACGCCGAAACTCTATATGACCGATGCGGGATTGATGTGCGCATTGCTGGGCCTGACTACCAGCGAGGACCTGCTGCGCAGCACGTATGCAGGTGCGGTGCTGGAGACAGCGGTCGTGAATGAGATCCGCAAGCGGATTGCACACACAGGTCAGAGAAACGCCCTCCACTTCTGGCGCACAGCCGCAGGCACGGAGGTGGACCTTCTGGTCGAGGCGGGACAGGAACAGATTGCCGTGGAAGTGAAGAAGACTGCCACACCACGCGCGAAACATGCCTCATCCCTGCGAACATTGATGAACGATCTGCCGGACCGGGTCAAGACCGGCTACCTGCTGCACAGCGGGGAGGAAACCCTGCCCCTGGCGGGCGGTGTGACTGCCCTGCCGTATGGAGTGCTCTGAATACGGTATCGGGAAGGGTATTGACCGCATCTCAGAAGAACACCCGGTACACCAGTTTGATACTCCGTCCCGGTTCGGGCATGACCGACCGTACACGAGACAGGTGGTTGCGGTATTCGGTGTCGAGCAAATTATTCACCGACAGGGCAGCGGAGTGCAGCAGGCCGTGCAGGGGGCGCTGCCAGTGGAGTGACAGGTCGAGACGCAACCAGGCAGCGGTCGGGTCTTCGGGCCGTGAGCCCGGGTCTTCGGCGACGTAGGTCCGCTCCTGCGCCCCGGCGCCGTGCAGGGTCGTGTCGAAACGGTAGTGTCCGGCGCGCAGTTCCACGCCGACACTCCCGCTCAGGGGCGGCATCTGCGGCAGGGGCACGTCACGAGCGATCAATTGCCCGCGCACATAGCTGAAAGTGCCGTGCAGGTAAAGATGACGGTTCAGTTCCAGGTCGGCTTCGGCTTCCGCACCAACCATCACCGCATCCTGCCCTTCGTAGCGGTATTCGTAGAGGTCGTTACGCTGTTGCGCGCGACGGCCGGTGTAGGCGGGGAAGATGTAGCCGTCAAAGAGGTTGTAGAAGACGGCGAAACGGCCTTCCGATCGTGTCCGCCGCACACGCAGGTAGAGTTCCGACCCCCATCCGCGTTCAGCGTCGAGCGAGGGATTTCCGATTTCGTAGGAATAGGCCGCCAGGTGCGGGCCGCCGCTGAACAGCTCCTCGGTGCCCGGTGCACGCCAACTGGAGGTCAGGGTTGCACCGAGCCAGTGGGTTTTGCGCCATTCCCATTCGGTGGAGAGCGATCCGCTCGCGCCGGCGAAGGAGCGCTCTTCGATGCGACCGATCACGATGGAGGTGAATTCACGATCCGGCGTGATGGTGCGTGCGTCGAAACGCGCCGCGCCCTGCAAGTGAAACCGGCCGATATGGCGATGTTCGTAAAGGTAGACCGCTG
>WJJA01000155.1 GCA_014729955.1 bacterium | reverse complement strand
TTATAGTATATTCAGTAAATACTATCAAGTCTTCACGGGCAGGTTAAGCAGATATGCAGAGCCATGTGTTGTAATAATTTGGGGTATTGCGCGTTTGCCGCACAATACCCCATATCTCGGACGGACAACAGTTTGGTGTCTTGCACTAGGTACGGTAAATGCTTCGGTATAGAATTTTCAGTTGTTCCTCGTCTCCCTTCACCTTGAAGAACCTCTTGGCGAGCATCTTCATCAGGAAGGCAGTGTACTTTTCGATGTCTTGCTCGAGGTACTGCTTGCTCGCCAGCTGCGTCATCGTGTCCCGGTAGACGGTCTGGTCTGCTTCGGTTCCGCCCACCAGTTCCACGGTCAGGAGCATGCGTTTGCTGAAGAGGGGGATATCCCGCATGGTGACATTCAGCCAGATATAGCCGATTTCATCATCGGATAGGCGGTACATGGAGTCGATTTCGGCCGTGCTCTCGGCCGCGTAAATCTGCCCGATGTCAAAATAGGGCACTTTGCCGAAGTATTCGCCATAGCGTTCGCGTGTAAACCAGGTCAGATAGCTGTCGTTGAAATCAACTTCCGTCGTGTCGCCGTACATTGAGACCTCGATGGTCCCGTAATACTGGATGTCTTCCAGATCTTCCTGATAGCGTTTATAATCATAGTAGTCGTAGAGCTTCTGGGTCAGATCGGTCTTCGAAAAGAACTCCTCGCGCTGATCCGGAGTCATCAGGCTGATGTAAATCGTTAAGAAAAGCACCAGAAAAATGATGATGCGAATGCTCCAGACCTTCCAGTTGACAATCACAGCCACCACATCCTCCAGGGGTAAGGTCCGATCGACAGGATCTGTTTCTTAGAACGTATGGTTTCGGGCAGTCATCAGCCGGGAAATGCACTCCGCTTTGATCCGGAATGCATCCAGGCATGCAAAAGGAACGAATTCCGAATCCGGCTCAAGGGAACGCCGTATGAATCCCCTCCCGTGCCCAGCCGGACTCGCGAGTCGTATCAACAGCCCGGCCTCATTTCCAACTGTCGCAATATACGACATTTCCGTCACGTTCCAAGACGTCCGGGATGCCGTGTTTATTCGCGTCGGATGCAGTATACGAACAGCGCCGGATCAACAACAAGGGTCCGTTACCGTCTCCCCCTCATCCCGGCGGCTTACAGTGAACCGCTTCGGGAAAACGCTCCTGAGACGTAGCATCGAGCATTGGTTCTTTGCATTTTGTAGTGTCACTGGGAAGAACCCAGGAGAAACAAGTTGGATCGAACAAAACCCGCCGGCCATGCGTTGTGCCGGCTCATGATTCTGCTTTGTCTGCTGTGTGCGATCTCATCCGCTCGTGCCGGGGAGAAGACACACGGGATGCGTGGTCTTCCCTATGTAGAGACCTACTTCCCCGCCCAAACCGGCGGGTGGGGGCAATGCTTCGACGCTCTGCAGGACAACCGCGGCGTGTTGCTGCTGGCTGATCTGCACGGTCTGCTGACCTACGACGGTGAAAACTGGAACCGTATCGACCATACCGACAAAATCCCTCCTCTGTCCCTGGCCAAAGGATCAAGCGGCACCATCTATGTCGGTTATTCTGATGATTTCGGCCTGCTGCGCACAAATGAACAGCGGGGTTACAGGTTCCACTCCCTGAAGCACCTGGCCGACGATGACCGTGAAGCTCTCGACGGCGTATGGACCACGATCACACACGGCGACACGGCATACTTCGTCGAGAACGAGCGACTTTTCCGTTGGAAACCTGGACCGAACGGTCTCGAGGACGGCACACTTCACACCTGGAAGCATGGAGAAAACAACTGGTTTGTAGTCGCCAACGTGATTCGCGACACGGTGTTTGTGTTTCGCTACGGCCTCGGCCTGATGCATGTCGAAGGAGACTCGCTTGTATCCTCCCCGCTTGGTAAAGATCTGGCGGGGATTTCGCCCCATTCGATTCTCGAGTGGGGTGATAACAGCATCCTTGTCGCGACCTGGGGCGTCGAGGGAGAGTTGTGGTATACACGAACAGAGACCGGCTTTGAACCGTTCAGCCGGGAAATCGTCAGTTTTTCCAATACCTACGGATCCTCCTACGCACAGCAGCTGAACGACTCGGTCTACACCCTTTGCAGTGAAAAGAACGGCGTAGCGTTTTTTGACGATACGGGCGCTGTGACCCACGTGATGAACAAGGAACGGGGTCTTTCGGACAACGGTCCTTTATCGGTGTATGAAGACGAGTCCGGTTCGCTTTGGGTCACCAGCAACTACGGCCTGTCCCGTATAGACCAGGGTGCTCCCCTCTCGTACTTCGACGAGCGTATGGGGCTGCGCGGCAATGTGATCAAACTCTCACGACATAACGGGCGGCTGTACGTCGCCACGGACCAGGGCCTGTACCTGCTGAAGGAGCGCGGTCGCTCGGAGGATCTGCCTCGATTCACGCAGGTGGGCGGTGTCAATGTTTGGACCTGGTGCGTCGCTTCCGCACATGGCGAACTCTTCATCTCCACCTACTACGGGCTGTTTGAACTGGCCGATTCTCCCACACTGGCAAAGGTTCGCACAAAAGACTACAGCGGCGAGTGCATCGCCTTTTCCATAGACAGCACCAGGATGTATATCGGGACGGTTTATAACGGTATTCAGTATTTCGAGTACCGTGGAAACCGCTGGGACTACATCGGGCAACTTTCCGATGTGGGCGAACATATCACGGCGATCCATCCGGGTCCGCACGGGAACCTGTGGCTGAACGTGGAGACACGCTATCTCCGTCGCCTGCTGCTGAACTATGATACCGACGGTGTCCCGGAAATACGGGAAAACGAGGTCTACGATTCCACCCGCGGTCTGCCCACCCCGGACACATTTTTTCCCTTCACCATGGACGGCGAACTCTATGTCGGCAGCATGGTGGGGTTTTACCGCTACGATGTCGCTTCCGATCGTTTTCATCGACTGCCAAGCGTGGCAGCGGACGGCGACACTGTGGTGCACGATGTCACGTCACCGGTCGCGGACGGAAAGGGCGGAGTGTGGTTCGGAGCGAGCAGCATGCCGCTGGTTCGTGCTGAGATCCGCCGGGATACGGTCCGGCTTGATGTGCCGGTATCGCATGAACCCGGCCTTGTCCTGGAAACGGTCTTCATCGACGAGGACGGTACCATTTGGGGCGGCAGCGGCGGGTCCCGCCTGATGCAGTACAGCCCGTATCGGCACGATCCGCCCACACCGAACTATCCCACGCTGGTCAGCGAGGTGTCGATCAACGAGGACTCCGTACTCTTCGAGGGGCTGCCGTCCATCTCCCAACGTTCTGTATCGCTTCGCCCTGACCTGCAGTCGATTTCCTTCCGATACGCGCTTCCGTATTACCGGGCAGACGCGTACCCGGAATACCAGTACAGGGTGCGCGGCCTGCAGGACGACTGGTCGGGTTGGACTCGTCAGACGGCACGCTCGCTGGTGCGTCCGCCGGCAGGACGTTACACATTTGAGGTTCGAAGCCGCACACGGATCGGTCAACCGGCGGAAGCCGCCTCTTTTCAGTTCGAGATCCGGCCGGCATGGTACAACACTGCCTGGGCTTACATGGTGTACCTTCTTCTCCTCGGCGGTCTCGTATGGCTGATTGTCCGCTTCAACCTTCGCAAGGCGGTCCAACGGGAACAGCAGCTGCAGCGACTGCTGGATCGTCGTGCTGAGGAAGCGATCCGTCAGTATGACAAAGCCCGACGGTCGAGGATCGAAGCCGAGCGATTGCGTACCGCATCACAGCTTGCCGCCACAATCGCCCACGAGTTCAACAACCCGCTCTCGATTATCGCAGGTGCCTGTGATCTGCTCTCCAGCAAGCAGGTGGATGAAGAACACCAGAAGAAGTGGATCGACAAAGTCCGCCACCAGGTGAAACGCATGAGTCAACTGGTGGACAAGCTGCTGGGAATCGAAGAAATCCGTGAGATCGATTACGCCGCCGGCAAGAAGATCATCGATATTCACATGCAACAACGTTCCGCTGAAACGGATACCGGTACGAATCCGGCGCCTCCCTCCGAATCCAACGGCCGAAAGGCTCCCCCGGAAGAAACCGATTGACAGGACGGATTTCCAGTGCTGATGTAGATCCAGTAGACTCGCTCAGTCGTCAGGTCAAACGCACGATGCAATCGTGCTTAAAACCTGACGGAACGTGGCTGCAAAGCTGACGGAATGTTGTGTCGGTTCTTGGCGCGCGTCAGCGGGGTGTGACCCGACACTGAAAAGAATCGTAAACGGCACTGGACCCCGGCTTGCACTGTGCT
>WJJA01000154.1 GCA_014729955.1 bacterium | reverse complement strand
CCCGGAGACCCTGCGCTGCCCCTTTCGACAGGCATTCAGGGCTCGGGGCACTCGAGAGGATCCTACCCCGCCGGATAGTTTATTTCTCTTCGCTTGACTCCATACCACATGCGATGCAATCTTGATCCGATTGTCACCGTCTATTCGGCAATTTCATCCCTTCCACTCTTCTGCGTAGCAGTTTCAGAACATCCGGATCCAATACAACCCAAATACTTATATTTCATTGCGATACACATATCCGCTTTGTAATTTAAGTTCGATTCAGTTCTCAGCATCCTTGTGCTTTCTCGTCTAATTGGAGTAAGACATGTCGGGCACCGGAACCAAGCTCACCCCAGCACTCTGCTCAGCCTTTCTTGCAAGCACTCCGGACGGCATCACCATCGTGGATCCCGATGGTCGGATCATCGAATGGAACAAAGGCTGTGAGCGAATTTTTCAGCGCCCGCGTGAAGAAGTCCTTGGTCGTCATCTTGCAGACATACAGTATGAGTCCTTCCCGGAGGCACTTCGTTCGGATGAGCGGTTGCATGGTATTCGTATGATGATGAATCGTATTCTCACCGCTGAGATCGAACTTCCGGTGCAGGGTATACAAAGCTTTGTCATCGTGCGCCCGGACAGCAGCCGTTGCCATATCGAACAACAGCCGTTTATCATGGAGATCGACGGTCAACGGCACTTGGCCGCTGTAATCCGCGATGTGACCGACCGCCTGGACATCAGCGATTCACTCGAATGGGAACTGCACCTGAACGTTGCGGTTTCTAAACTGTCCAATGCATTGCAGGATACCACCCTCGCCCTTTCCGATATCGCATTCATTGTGCATGACAACGCCATTGGTCTAACCGGGTCTGAGCACGGGTATGTCGGGACCATCGAGCAGGGAACCGGCAGCCTTGTAGTGCACACCTTCACGGAAATGATCAACAGCACCTGCCGTGTAGACGACTCGGCGAAAAAGATCGAGTTTCCACGTCGTCCGGACGGCACCTACAACAGTCTGTGGGGGCATGCGCTCAACACACGGGAACCATTTTTCACCAATGACGTTCCCGCGCATGCTGCGACATCAGGGACTCCCCGGGGTCATATCCCGCTGTTCAATTTTCTAAGTGTGCCCGTGATCTGGGAAGGTGAGCCAGTCGGACAGATTGCGCTGGCGAACAAGCCGAACGGTTTTCTTCACCGCGATCTGTTCGGCATTGAGAGACTGGCGAACCTGTTTGCACTGTTTTTGGACCGGAAAGCCAAGGACGACCGCCTGCGAGCGAGCGAAGAACGCTTCGCGACATTTATGAAGAACTTTCCCGGCCCCACGTTCATTTTGGACGAGAACAACAACGTTGTTCATCTGAACGAATGGTATGCACGGGAGTTTTCTTGGGAAATTGAAGGATTGGAGGGCTGTTCCCTGGATTCGGTCTTATCATCTGAGATGCTGCGCAGCTTCGAGGCGCAGAATCGGCGGGTGCTGCTGGAAAAGCGTGCGCAGCAATTTGAGGACAAGGTGGTCACCAGGAGCGGGCCCCGCACATTCCTGACCACGAAGTTTCCGTTGAAGCTCTCCAATGATGCCACTTTGATCGGCGGCTTTTCACTCGATATCACGGAACGAGCCGCCACCGAGCAGCGCCTGCGTGAATCTGAGCGAGATTTCCGTGAATTGTTCGAATCCGCCGGCGATGCACTCATCGTCTTCGAACCTGATGACGAGCATATCCTCGATGTGAATGCACAAGCATGTCGTGTGTACGGACTGGCAAAGCATGACTTTGTGCGCAGCAAGCTGACTGAGTTTTCCCTGACACCGGAAGCGGGCCGCGAAAGGATCGATCAATTGCTGAAGACCGGTCATCTTGATACGTTTGAAACCGTTCACCATACTGCAGATGGGCGAGATATCATCGTGTCCGTCGCTGCACGCCTCGTCGATTTCAAAGGTCAGCGCGCGATTCTTTCAATTAACCGCGACATTACAGAAGAAAAACGTGTTCGTGCCGAGCATGAACGATACAGCATGACACTCAATTCTCTGCTCGATCGACTCCCGCTTCTGATCATCCGTGCCCGCCATGATTTGACCATCCAATCTGTCATGGGTCGTACGGAGAATATCATCGGAGTTGCCCAGGAGGAGGTGGTGCAGGACGACCTGGTCAACCTGTTCCCGGAGAAGGCGGGTGAATTACGCCGGCATCCTCTGCAACAACCGTTGCAGTTCCGTGCCGCGTATCAACGTGATGATGACACACTAAGCCTGCAGGCTTATCTCTTCCCTACCGATGAAGGCATCCTTGCGATTGCGATGGACGTCTCCGAACAGGTTCGCCTGGAAGAGAAACTGCGCGACTCGCAGAAACTGGAAAGCCTGGGAGTGCTGGCGGGGGGCATTGCCCATGACTTTAATAATCTGCTGATGGGAGTGCTTGGCAATGCCACTCTGTTACAGGATATGCTCCCGACGGACGATGATCTGCAGGACATCCTCCATGATATCGTCGATTCAGCAGAGCGTGCCTCGAAGCTAAGCCGCCAGATGCTGG
>WJJA01000153.1 GCA_014729955.1 bacterium | reverse complement strand
TTCGGCACAGAATGTTTTCAAGGCGAAATCATCTATTCATTCCCCCTTCGGGCGGTCCCAACTGCGTCATCTGCTTTGTTGCGAAGGATTCGCGGTATGGCAATACAGCTTCATTCTTCGCGCCTCACATCTGACGCAGTTGGGACTCGTGAAATATCCGGCTTAGAAGCCTGCCGCAGAAGGTGATCCCGACATGAATACGACAGCAGGTGGGAACGATCCGCCCGTGGGTTTTCTTAATCAGTAGCCGTATTCACGTTCGCCGGCACGTTCGAGGAACGCCGCCAGTAGATCGACGCCACCCTGCACGTCCTGCTTGTGCACAAGCTCGACCGTGGAGTGCACATAGCGGCTCGGGACGGAAAGCGTGGTGTAGAACGCACCGCCGGGAATCTGCCAGAAGGCGCCGGCGTCGGTGCCGCCCTTGGGGAGAATTTCCGGCTGCCACTTGATCTTCTTCTGGTCCGCGATCTCTTCGAGGTGATCGCACAGCGCCGGCGTGGCAATGGAGGCGCCGTCCATACGCTTGATGGCAATCCCTTCGCCCATCTTTGTGACGTAATCCTTTTCGCTTGCACCGGGTACATCGTTTGCAATGGTCACATCGAGGGCAATCCCGATGTCCGGCTGGATGTCCATCGCGCTCGCCCGTGCACCCCGCAGTCCGACCTCTTCCTGAACCGTGGCCACCGCAATGATGGTCGCCTTGTGGTCGCCCACGGCACGCAACGCTTCCAGCATCAGGTATACGCCGATGCGGTCGTCCATGGCACGGGAGACGTACATGTCGCCGATTTCGTCGAACTCACCGACCCAGGTGACCATGTTGCCGACACGAACCAGCTCTTTCACCTTTTCGCCCGGCAGACCGAGGTCCACAAAGTAGTCCTCGATCTTCATCTGCTTCTTCTTCTCCTCATCGGACAGCACGTGGATCGGCTTGGACCCCATCACACCGGGCAGGTCTTCTTTGCCGTGCACCACCACCCGCTGTGCCATCAGCGTCCGCGGATCGAACCCGCCGGTCGGATTCAGGCGGATGAAGCCGTTGTCATCGATATGACTCACGAGAAAACCGATCTGGTCCATATGCGCGGCGAGCATCACACGGGGACCGTCCGCGCTGCCCTTCTTCACGCCGATCACCGACCCCATGCGATCGTACCGAATCTCATCGACCAGCGGTTTCATCTCTTCATAGATCAAGGTTCGGATTCTGTGTTCGTAGCCGGGGGTTCCCGGTGTTTGTGTCAATTTGCGAAGCAGCTCGCTCATCGTTGCTCCCGTGTTGGTTGTTTCGGTGATGGATGTCAAGATATACAACCGGGATGCGGACCCGCGCCACTCACAGCACCTCCCTGCGAGTTCGATCAGAGCGGCGAATCAGGACCTCACTCTCTCAACGGTTCCAACGTACTTTGTAGGTCATGATGACTTCTTTGTCGGCCGGGACTTTGACCTGCCATTCGTAACGGCCGGCATCCAGCTTTGTGCCGGCCTTCGATTCTTCCAGCACGGTCCAATCGCCCCGGAACCGTTCAACCACCGTAATGGTCACTGTTTCCTCTTTCCGGTTCCGCAGCTCGACCTCGTAACTCTGCTCGCGCGCCTGCCCGATGGAACGGCTGTCGGTCTGCTTCCGTTCGCAGACGATATCAAACGCTTTGCCCACGGTGAGTCGAATCTCCTCATCACGAGGCGTGTGGTCGATACGATCTTCGCCGACCAGTTGCAGGGAGCCGTCCGACGCCGCCTGCATCACACGCACCTTGCCCCCGGGCAGCGGCATGCCGAGACCGGCCTTCTCCGAGTTGGTGAACACGAGCGAGACATCCACACGGTCGGCGTTGCGAAACGCTTCATACGTGTAGGTCTTTTCCACCGGTGTGCTTGCGGATTCGAACAGTCCGATCTGCTTCACCTGCCGGTCCTTCAGTGTGACGGCACGGGGCAGGGTATAGAGGTGGTATTCGAAGAACTGCTCCTGCTGGAATCCCTTCGCTTCGTCCGCCGCCTCGAACGAGGCCATCGGACGACCGCCGCGCATATGTTCCTGCGGTGCACGGTGTACATCGCCCGCGAGCAGCTTCAGGTCGGCATCTTCATAAGTCGCACCGGATCGGTTGTCGATCTGCACCCACCCCGCCAGGTCGAGAGTCTTGTCGTCTTTTGCGACGGTTGCCACGTAACTCGCCTCCCAGCTCATCCCGCTCGTGAGATAGGAAAGCTCGGCATCAACCGACCCCTGCCGTTCGGAGTCCAGCAGCCAGCGCAGGGTCGGACGAGTATCGAGACCTTCCGCGAGCCGTGGGAAGCTGACCGATTCGACCGCCCCGCGATCCACCCATCGCACCGAACCATCTTCCAGCTCAAGCACGATACCGTCATTCGAGCTCAACAATGTGCCGCGAATGGTCTCGTCTTCCGTGTGCACATCGATCCACTCGCCGAGGAAGCGTCGTGTGAGCGCGTCCACACCGACAAGGTCGTAGTCGAAGTTCTGCTCGAGCACCGAGACACCCTTCGCCTTGAAATGCACCGATGTCGGGTCGATCTGTGCGGCGACACCGTCGAAGGCATACCGTCCGATCCCTCGATTCAATTCAAGGGCACGGACTTGTCTGACAACCGCGAGGTCGTTGTTGTAGACCGTGACGGCCGTTTTGTCCTGCCCGAATGTCGAGACGACAGGCAACAGAAGCAGAGCAGGCAGCAGGCGGCAAAGCCTTGTATACATGGGTGAATCTCCCTCATCGATGGTATGTGGTTTTCCCCGTGCGTGCAGGTTGACACGAAGATACAAACGTCTGCGTGACAGCGGGGCGATACGCTGAATGCGTACCGGCTCCGTCCCTCATGCTGAAATCAATCCGTTTGACTCATTGAGCCGTCTGGTCACACGCACGATACATCGTGAACAAGACCAGACGGAACGCTGTTTGAGCGTTGTCTGATGTTGTGTCGGGTCCTGTCCCGCGTCAGCGGGGTGTGACCCGACACTCAAAATGGATCCTCAACAGCACTACTCGTCCTCATCGGTTGTTTGTGCGACAAGTTCACGCAGCTCTGCCGGTACACGCACCGGCCGGCCGCCGTCGATGCGAATCCAGACACCCGTCTGCCGTCCGCGTGCCGCAACCTCGCCGTCCGCGATCCACTCAAACGCGAGGTACATACGCACCTTTTCCAGTTTCTCCACCCAGCAGAAGCCTTTGACATTCTGGAACAGGCGAATCGGGCGGATGTAGTCGATCTCCGTATGTGTCAGCGCCGGCGCGATTCCCGCCTCCACACGCGGCCGCAGGGGGAACCAGGTTTCAAGCCAGTGAATACGGAGATCTTCCATCCAGCGGATGTAGACGATGTTGTTGACATGGCCCTCAAAGTCGATGTCGTAGGTGGCCGGAGGGAAAGGCAGCTGGACAGACAGGGGACGGTTGTTCGGCATGGGATTCCTCGCCAGGTATCTCGTTTTGCTGCTGAATATACGATATCGAAGGGAAGCCCGGCCGGCGACACGGCGGACCGGATTGGCCGACCCGTACCCGGCCCGGATATTTCATGAGTAGAGAATACAGTCCATTCTAGCCCGAATATTGCATGAATGATGAAAGCGAGCTATGGTAAGGACTGGTTTT
>WJJA01000022.1 GCA_014729955.1 bacterium | reverse complement strand
GCTGATCCTGTTCGTACTGTTGAACACGGCAATCGCGTCCGGCATTGCCGGCTGGGTGCGCAACCTCGATCCGGATCGTGCGCAGATGGCAGCACGATTGGGACAGGATGCCGCAGGCAGCATGCTGCGCACGACCGGACTGGCGGCGATCACGGCTGCGTTGTTGACCCTCCTGTTCGTACCACGGCTCCCCCGTTGGCTTCCTCTGGTCGGACTGATTCTGCTGGTCTACATCGATCTGACGCCGTTGACAGGCCGTCTGCTGCATCCGCAATCTGAAGTTGCACTGCAGCGCCCGTTCCGTTCCGACAACGTCGCTGAGCACCTGGGGCACGATCCCATGAAACGGGCTCGTGTGTTGGGCCGGCAGGACATCTACAACATACTGATGGACGCCATTGAAGCCGGTGCCATGTCACAGCAGGAAGCGATGAGCTTCATGCAGCGGGCGCAGCAGTCGTTCCAATCCATGCGTCAAACCAACGTCTGGGCGGCGCACGGTGTTCGCATCACCACAGGCTACACCGGCACCAAACCGGCGTGGTATGGTTGGCTGGAAGAGCGCGGTCTGCTGGGGCATGAGAATGTGCTGGCGACAATGGCTGCAACACATGTGATCAGTCCGGTCGGACTGGGCGGCCTGGAAGAGGTGATGCGGTCCGGCAATGGTGCAGGTGGAATTCTGCATCGCACACCGGGCAGCACATCCCGCTTCCACCTGTATTCTTCCTATGAGGTGATTGAAGAACTTGAATCGACGCTGGAAACCCTTGTCTCGCCCTCTTTTGTGCCGGATCGGAAGGTTCTGCTGGATCGTGCGCCTCGCAACCTTCCGAACGTCGGCGGTGCCGTGGACGGCACGGTGACCCTGACGGAACAGGATGCCAACCGCATGGTGCTGCATGTGAAGGCGGCACGACCCGCGGTTCTGACCGTCTCCGAAGGTTATGCCTCGTCCGCGGGATTGACGGTTACAGTGAATGGTGAACGCGGTGACGTTTTACGTGCGAACGGCATCATTCGAGCCGTGGAGGTGCCGGAAGGATCGTCCGAGGTGGTGTTCCGGTATCGACCGGCGTTCTGGGGTCCGTCGCTGGCGATTACCTTTGTTGCGTGGGGTGTGATCATCGCGCTCGCAGCCTGGGGGATTGTCCGGTCTCTGCACCGGCGCCGGCAGACAAAGGCTGTCCCGGTTGAAGACGTTGACGGTGAACCATCGAAAGAACCCGCAAGTTGACAGCCGCTCGTAAACAAGACGTACGGCAGCAGACGGTTTCACGCCAGTTGCGACGTGCCGGCTTGTTCAAGGCGCTTCTGTTTCTCGGGGCGGTTCTGCTCACCGGGGCCCTGTTTGTGATGTCGCATTATATCGTTGACCGCATCCGTGACTCGGCACGCAATCACCTCAGCCTGTCCGTGCAGTATTACCGCAGCCTGCTGCAATCCGAAAGTCCGGAGCTGGCGTATGAAGCGGTCCAGTCGATCAACTTTCCGATTGTCCTGACCGACGAGGAAGGCAATCCCAAGTTTTGGAAAAACATTGGTGTCGAAGGAGATGCAAGCGATCCGGAAACCGTTGAAAAGGTGCGCAGGATTCTGAAAGAGATGCAGGAGCTGGACAATGAGCCGGTTCCGATCGAAGTCTTTCCGGGTAATGTCGATTACTTCCATTACGGCGACCATGCCCTGGTTGCCTATCTGCGCATGTTTACCGTGGCCAGTACCATCGCCGTGGCGGTCTACATCTTTATCGGGTATATCGGCTTCCGTACGATACGCAAAGCGGAAGAACGTTCGGTCTGGGTCGGGATGGCGCGCGAAACCGCTCATCAGCTCGGCACACCGATTTCTTCCCTGATGGGATGGATCGAAGTGTTGGGCGACAAGGGCGGCGATATAACCGTGAAAATGCGGCAGGATGTACGACGGCTGGAACAGATCGCCGTGCGCTTTTCCAAGATCGGGGCGCGCGAGGATCTGCGTCCAACCGATCTTACACATGTAGCGGCGGAAGCGGCGGCGTACATGCGCACACGTGTCGGCAGCGGTGTGCAGATTGACATCGATATGACCGGGGAAAACCTGGAAGCACCGATGCAGCCGGAGTTGATCGGCTGGGTGCTGGAGAACCTGGTTCGCAACGGGGCTCAGTCGATGGAAGGTGAGGGACGCATCGAGATCAGGCTGGGTCGTGAAAAACGCGGGGTCTATGCTGATGTGCGGGATCATGGGAAAGGGATCAACACCCGCGATTTCGAGACCATCTTCCGACCCGGCTACACGACAAAGAAACGTGGATGGGGTCTTGGCTTAAGCCTGGCGCGTCGTATTGTGGAAGAGACTCACAGGGGCCGTATATTTGTGAAAGAAAGCAAGCCCGGCGAGGGCACAACGTTTCGCATGGTGTTACCCACATGAGCAAACCGTCGTTTGATATTCTTGTAATCGGTTCCGGTATCGCCGGTCTGTCTTTCGCCCTCGATGTGGCGAATGACTATTCCGTGGGAGTGGTCACGAAAAAGGAGCGCTGGGAATCGGCGACCAATTATGCCCAGGGCGGTATCGCCGCGGCGATCGGACCGGAGGATTCAGCGACACTGCATGTGGAGGACACCCTCGAGACCGGCGGAGGCATTGCCGATCCTGAAGTCGTCAAGCTGGTGGCGGAGGAGGGACCGGCCCAGATCCGCAAACTCATGGAATGGGGCGCGAAATTCTCCGAATCCGGGGAAGGCGAACTGGAGCTCGGACGTGAAGGCGGCCACAGCAAACACCGTATCGTTCACAAAGCCGACTACACGGGCAAGGAGGTCGAAACGGCGCTGATTCGCCAGGCGCGCGATCATCCCAACATCACTTTGTTTGAAAACACGCTGGCGGTGGATCTTGTAACCGACCGTCACCTGCGCGCGTCCCACCGCCCGATTTCCAAGCGCTGCTACGGCGCTTACGTGTACAATCCGAACACCCACCGTGTGGATCTTCTGTCCGCCCGTGCAACGTTGCTTTGCACCGGGGGCATGGGGCATGTCTGGCGGCATACAACCAACCCGCCGATTGCCACAGGCGACGGCGCAGCCATGGCGTGGCGAGCGGGCGCACGCCTGGCCAATCTCGAGTTCATGCAGTTCCACCCCACAGCGTTCTATACGGAGAAGGACAAGCGCCGGGAGCGGGCATTCCTGATCAGTGAAGCGGTACGCGGCTTCGGAGCGGTGCTGCGCAATCACCGGGGTGAACGCTTCATGACGGACGTACATAAGATGGCCGAGCTCGCTCCTCGTGACGTTGTTGCACGGGCCATCGACCACGAACGCATGAAATGGGGCATCGATCATGTCTGGCTCGATGTGACCCGAAAAAAAGCGGACGACATCAAAACCCACTTCCCGATGATTTACGAGACCCTGAAAACCGAGTTCGGGGTCGATATGACACAGGAGCCGATACCCGTGGTGCCGGCGGCGCACTACCAGTGCGGCGGGGTGATCACGGATACTGATGCGGAAAGCACAATTGAGCGTCTCTTTGCCGCCGGTGAAGTGGCCATGACCGGGCTGCACGGCGCCAATCGTCTCGCCTCCAATTCTCTGCTGGAAGCGGTCGTCTTCTCCACCCGAGCGGCCGTGAGTGTGCAGAAAGCTTTGGCCGAAAGCAAGGGGGAACAGCTCCCGGACATTCCGGAGTGGGATGACACCGGTACCTACGATGCGGAAGAGTGGGTGCTGATCAAATACGACCGTAAAGAAATACAGAAGTTGATGGGCTACTACGTCGGCATTGTCCGTTCTGATCTGCGATTGGAACGTGCGAAGCGAAGGCTCGAACTGATCACGGAAGAGGTGGAAGACTACTGGTGGCGAACCAAGGTCAGCCCGGATCTCGTCGAATTGCGCAACATTGCCCAGGTGTCGCGCCTGGTGGTAGAGTGCGCCTTGCGACGCAAAGAGAGCCGCGGCCTGCACTTCACAACGGACTATCCCGAGGTGGATGACCGGATGTACAAGAGCGATACGATTGTGTAAGGGCAAAGGTCTTGTGGAATACGCTGCGGCAACCCGGGAATGGAAGAGGTTATCGGTATGCTTTCTAGGCGTCCTCGTTCTGTTCACCGGTGTTGCTGTTGCCCGGCAGAACGAAGACACGATTCGCGCCCCTCTTTCGCCTACCGGCCGGTTTTACCTGTCCCAGTATGTCCCGCACCATGAGGATGTCACCTGGTCGTTCGGCGCGGACGGCTATATGACATTCCTGGAAGGGCATGGACTGAGAGCATGGTTCGGCGTCGCCTATCGTCAGCGAGCCGGGTGGGACGATGAGGCGACGATCACCGTCTTCGATCCCCGATACATCGACTCCTACCAGTTTCTGAGCGCACGCTATCAAACAGGGAAACGGGCGACCTTTTTCCTGCATATGCGGCGTGTCTGCTTTCACCTGATCGATGCACGCACATCCGGCTCAACCTTTTGGACTCATGCGGGTTTCGGCCTCGGGACAACTTCACCGGCAGATTTGTACGGACATTCAGTACGTATACAACGTGAGGGGCGACGTAACGCGCTTGACGGCTATGTTTTTACCGGACCGTTCATTCACGGCGGTCCGGTCTCGATTTTGGGTAACAATCCCCTCTGGCAGTGGGAAACCGGGCTGTACGGCAGTTGGCACCACAGGTTGTCCTCCAACCTGCTGCTGAAGGTGTCCGGTACGGCGGATCTGCTGATGTTGACGCCCGCCGCGGAGGTGAGGTATCGTTGGAGAAGTGCCCTGCAGGCGGGTCTTGTCGTTGTCGGGCGCGGCAACGGGGCCATTCTGGCCGGCATGGAGTACACCCTTCACGACGACTATCCGGAACGAGACCTTCCCGTCGGACAGCGTATTGTGCTGGAGTACGCATTCTAGCCCGAATATTTCATGAATGAAGATAATATTCTTTTCTAAATACTATATTATCAAAAAGATAGTGTCGCACTATATGGTTTTGCTTCGGCACAGAATGTTTTCAAGGCGAAATCATCTATTCATTCCCCCTTCGGGCGGTCCCAACTGCGTCATCTGCTTTGTTGCGAAGGATTCGCGGTATGGCAATACAGCTTCATTCTTCGCGCCT
>WJJA01000152.1 GCA_014729955.1 bacterium | reverse complement strand
GCCTTGCCGGGTGTTGGAAATCTTGCTCGAGAAATCTATCTTTCCCGTAGAATCTTGTGAAACACTAATGAACGGAGTGATCTATGCAATCCGCAACGTATGCCGTTCGCTTCACACTTTTCTTCCTGCTTCTCATTTTCCTGCCGACGGAAGCATCTGCAACCGGTACGAAAACACCCGGATCCAAAGACCTGGACAATCTGGACCTTGGTGATCCCGAAAAACAATCCCAGCATTTGATGCAGTTGTACGGCGTTTCCACCGGAGCGCAACCCTGCGAAAAGCAAAAATTGCCGCGCAAATCGCTGAAGGGGCAACACACACTTGAGCAGGTGAGCCGGTCGAAGGGATTGAAAGAACCCTTCCCGAACGACTTTGGGGAATGGAAAAATCAGGCCGGCGTCAATGATTCAGTTGCATGGTATCGCTTCGCTCGCGAGAATGCCGGCAGTCTCAAATCCACCTCCTCCCCTGCTCCCGGCGAGCGGATAGTGATCTCTGCTGCCATTGCGCAGGATTCGATGCGGACGGCTCTCTACAACAACCTACTTTTGCAGCACTATGCATCATCCATTTTCAATGCGAACCCGGACGGAGGACCGGTGGATACCGTTGCCGCGGTCAGTTGGATTCAATACCTCGCCGCATCGGGGCACACGGAAGCAGAGCTGTATCATGCTAATCTGTTGATGTACGGCATTGGTGTTCAGCGTGATACCGTACGGGCCGTCGAACAGATCACCGCCGTTGCACGGAAAGGAGTGCCGAAAGCGCAATGGGCCCTGGCTGCCTGCTATCTCAACGGGACGGGTATCAAGCAGGATTCAGAGAAAGGACGCTATTGGAGACGTCTCGCGGCGGAGAACGGTTGGGCCGCTGCTCAACATTCGCTTGGAATCGCGATTGTGAACGGTTTCAATGAAGAACAGAGCGACAGTGCAGCCGTTCAGTGGCTTCTAAAAGCAGCGGAACAGGGATATTCGGCATCGCAACACATGATAGGACTGGCATACCTGGAAGGCTTTGAGGTACAGGCAGATGGCGAAAAAGCCGTTGAATGTCTTACTGCTGCCGCTGCGGGCGGGTATGTACGGGCGATGACCAGGCTGGGTGAAGTGCTTCTTGCGGGCAGAGTTGTCGACAGGGATACAGAAACAGCGCTGGCACTCTTTCATGCAGCAGCGGCTCGCGACGACAGCAGGGCGAAGTATATGCTGTTTGTCGTCCACATGGAAGGCAAAGGAGTACCGATGGACACGGTCCTCGCGGAACAATACCTCCGTGAAGCCGCAGAGGGAGGGCTGGCAGTCGCGCAGTATCTGACGGCACGTAGACATATCCGCCACGTAAGCAACGGCGTCTACGATTCAACCGTGGTGTACTGGTTGAGGTCGGCGGCAGAACAGAACCATCCGCTCGCGCTGCAGAATATGGGCTATGTACATACCTTTGGTTATGGCGTCGAAAAAGATCTCGAAAAGGCAGAATCCTACCTTTACCAAGCGCTTGAAAAGGGCGTGGATGAAGCGATGGTAAGAAACAGCCTGACGTATGTATACCTCTATAGCGAACAAAATGACAAGGCGATGGAACAGATCAGCACCGCGTTGAGCCTTCGGCCCGATTATGCGAGCTATCATGATACGCACGGCGATGTTCTGCGCGCCATGAACCGCCTGGAGGAAGCGATCGCAGCCTATTCCCGAGCGATTGAACTCGATCCGGAAAGGGAATACTACTATTACAATCGCGGAAAGACCTATGCGATGGCGGGTGAGTATGAGGCGGCTGAGCGTGACTTTCGCATCGCCCTGGAAAAGGGGTATACCGAAGCCGAAGCCGAGTTGGATCGTCTCATCGCAGAGGTAGAAACGGAACCGGTGTCTGCCGACACAGAACCGTAGATCCCGGGGTGGGGGGAGACTGTCACAGCGATCGGGTCCGCCGGCCGGAACTTCAGCGGCCTCGCTCGGTCTTGATCGTATACGGGTAGCCGGGAACACTGAAGACGGTTTTCTTCGGGGCATCGGCGATGGTCACTTCCACCGGGTAGACCTGCGCGCCCTCGTAGCTTTTCGGCGTCCACTGCCAACCGCGTTCCACCACCAGCAGCATGGCATGGGAATCTCCGTACGCGATCACATGGTCTGACATGCGGTGATAAAACGGCAGTTTGATATTCTTTTTCAGCAGTTGTGCCACCCCTTCCACATCGGAAGCGGGCATACCGATTTCATTGATCGATTCCACCCAGCCGCTCCCGAAAGGCGTGGCGGCTTTGGTGCCGGTCAGCGGTCGCATGATCGCTTCCACCAGGTTGCCGGCAGGATCTTTGAAGTATAGAGAACGTGCCTGCTCCAGGTCCGGATGGTCATGAACATGACTCTGTTCACGTTCCAGGTTGGGCAGCAATTCGATGTTCTCTTCCAGGTGCAGACGCAAATCCTGGAAACGCTCCTCCGGGATACGAAACGCGAAATGATAGTGGGGCTTTGTACCCTCATGTGCCCTGCTGAAATAGAGCGTCGTGGCGCCCGCCTGCAGGGAGAGATTGCTGTCTGTGTGGTACAGAATCGGAAGATCCAGCACGTCGTTGTAAAAAGCGGCTGTCGCCTTCAAATCCGCCGCATGCAGGTGCAGTTTCAGAAAATACATCTCGTTCACCGGGTCCGTATCGTCGTAAGCATCCTTCAAACCGCCTCAATATAATTGATCCGCTCGTCCTGTTCGATATCTCAATCCCGTCCCGTCTCGAGATCCCTGCCCAACCGTTCATAGAACGCATCTGCGGCGTCAATCATCACCCAATGCGTGGTACCGGGGAAGCTCCACACCGTCGCATCCCACGTTTGCATCAGCTTGAGCGTCGCCGGGGGTGCTGTTGAGCCGTGAACGTAAACGCGCGCAACAGGTAAATCACGCCAGGCCGCGGCAATCCTCGGAATGCGTTGCCCCGCGGCCCGCGTAATCCATTCCGACATCCCTTGCGCGTCACGCAGGAATGTCTCCGCGTCCGCCGACTTCAAGGTTTCATGGTACCGTCGCACGGACTCGAACGCCCACCCGAGGGTCTTGCAAACGATCGTGTCCGGCAGCGTGGAATGAAACCATGGATCAAATCGCCCCTCCCGATCTGCCTTGATCGCTTCCGAGGAGAGGAAAGTATCATCTTGCGTGATGTTGCTCTCGATGTTATAGATCTTTCGGTAGTGCCCGTTCGCCTTCCCCATCGCGCTGCGGATCGCGATGTCCCCTCCCATCGAATGGCCGACCAGCACCAGGCGGTCAATCGGATGCACCCTTTCCAGCGCGTCAAGGAGGCGGTGAAACCGTTCCAGCGCCCATAGGGATTCTTTCCACGGCAGGCTGTTGCCGTACCCGGGCAGGTCCGGCGCAACCAGGGTGAACGGTTCCATCGCTGAGTGTTGAAACGCTTCCGCCCAGCATTGCCCCGCATCGCCTATGCCGTGAAGCAGCATCAGTGTCGGACGGTCAGGATCGCCGGGTCGATACCGGTAAAACACCTCACGCTCGTTGACCTCAATGGTTCGTTCCTGCAGGGATTGATTCATCGCACTACCTTACATG
>WJJA01000021.1 GCA_014729955.1 bacterium | reverse complement strand
GAAAGCGAGCTATGGTAAGGACTGGTTTTACAGGAAGATGTTCCCCAATTTGTCACTTCCTCCCGGCGACGGTTTGTACCCGGACGTAAAAGAAAAACCCATTTATTCATTCACCCTTCGGGCGGTCCCAAGCGCTTCATCTGCTTTGTTCTGAAGGATTCGCGGTATTGCCATACAGCTTCATTCTTCGCACCTTGCATCTGAGGCACTTTGAACTCGTGGAATATTCGGACTAATCGATTGCCGGCCGGGCGATGAAAACCGTATCATTCGCTAAAAAGATCACAACTATTGCAATGAAATGACGATTCTTCCTCCCTTGAATCGCATCCTCTTACCTGTTTTGGTATATTCCTGTTTATGGGTTTTGCGCGCTTTGCCGGTAGACGGCAAACCGCTCGTTCTTGTGCAAAGAGTCACAAAAGCGGGGAGTTGAGGATGCTGTGTACAGTGAGGGGCTGGATCGTTTTGATCGTATTCGCGTGTGTGGCACTGTCAGCGCAGGCTCAGATGCAGATCGGTGTCGTGGACTTGAAACCCGGTGCCGGCGTTTCGCAGGAACAATCCCTGCAGGCGTCGGAAGCCCTTCGCACCGCCCTGGCGAATAGTGCGGAATATGAAGTGGTCAACCGTGACAAGTTGATCGGGCACCTGCGGGACTATTGGATGGATATGCAGGAGGGCACCATCGAGCAGGCGGCGGTGCAGATCGGACGCAACCTCAACCTGGATCGAATTGTCACCGGCAGCCTCGCCAAATCGGAAACCGGAATGCGTATCACGGCGCAGATGCTCTCCACCGAATACTCAGAGGGAAAAATTACTCTCGCTCGCACCTTGTTCGTTGAGGGGGCGTTCGATGAAGTGGTTGAACACGGCGCAGCAGACATGGCACGTTTGCTGAGCGGACCGGTAGTAAAGGGAAAAGGCAACCTGGCGGTGGAATCGGACCCGTCCGGGGCGGTGGTCTACCTGAATGGTGTCCATGAGCCCCGTGTTACCCCGGTCACCTTCACCGACCTGGATGCATCCGTTCACAAGGTGACCCTGAAGAAGGAGTACCATGCACCGGTGGATACTTTCGTTGTCGTCGAGGTTGGCAAGACCACAACACTCAAGGCCGACCTGCCGAAGCGCGGGAAGACCCTCGTGGTCAAGGTCGACGTAAATGATGTCGATATCTTCCTGAACGGTGACAAGAAGGGGCGTGGTTCGATCAACATCACCGGTCTGCGGCCGGGGACCTACACACTGGAAGCGATGGGGGAGAAATACGAACCGTTCAAACAGAAGGTCGAAATCGGCGGCGATGATATTACCGAAGTGTCCGTGGTGATGGAATTCGCACAGTCCAAGCTCGACATCGACAGCAGCCCGCAGGATGCGTATGTCACCGTCGACGATCGTCGCATCGGCCGTACCCCGATCACTCACAAAGTCGAACCAGGCCACTACGTAGTGGCGGTCAAACGGGGTGAATACGGCAGCAAAAGCAAACGGGTCCGTGTCCGGCATGGTGAAACCAAAAAGGTACGGTTCAATCTTGCACGCCTCGATCGTAACCCCTACTACCCGGTCAAGTTCCATCTCGTCGGCGTGGGGTTCCAGTACGCGTTCGGCGCGGAGGATTACGCGCTCAACGCCAATGTGCTGGGCGGCGCGATGAGCGTGGGGTACCTGCTTGGTGCGCGCACGTACAATCCCCTCTCAATCCGATTCGACGTGTACCAGTTACGCTGGCTGAAATTCCGCGAGTTCTCCGACTCCTTCGTCTGGAACCGTTTTGCGGCGGTAGGGCTGGAATACCAACTGTTCCACACCCATGACGGCAATTCCAATCAGCAACGGTACAAGCCCGGCTTCAGCATGACCATGTTCGCCGACGTCAGTCCTCTGAACGACGTCAGCTCGAGCGTGGACGGCGAAGCTCGCGTGATCGAACCGGAGCAGTTTACCAGCTACCACGGAGGAGTGCGGTTCCAGGCGGGCTGGTTCGATGTCACCCTCGGCTATTTCCTGGGGCGCGACCTGAAAATCCAGCTGCCCGATGAAAACGATGACCTGCAACTGCAGGGCAACAAGATGATGAGCCATGTCTACGCCCAGCTTACGATCACCTACGGCGGACTCTACATGTTCAAGTTCGACAAGCAATGATCTGTGAGAAGCAGGCAGGCAAGACCTCCCATGCGAGCGTTCATGTCCGCGCTGCAATGGAATCCCGTGTGTGCATCCCGTGCTGAATACACACGATGCTGTTTTCTATTCAGAAAAATAGAAACGATACCGGAACCCGGAGAGTTTGGCATTCAAGGTTGTGGCCGGCTTGCGTTCTTTCGGAATCCCGCTGAATAACTCGCATATTTCACAAGTTCAAACTGTGTCAGATATGAGGCGCGAAGGATGAAGCTGTATGGCAATACCGCGAATCTTTCGGAACAAAGCAGATGACGCTGTTGGGACAGCCCGAAGGGGGAAGAAAAAAATGAGTATTCCTCTTTTACTTCAAGTACAAACCGTCACCGGGAAAAAGTGACAAATTGGGGAACAACTTCTTGTAAAATCAGTCCTTACCATAGATCGCTTTCTTCATTCATGAAATATTCGGGCTAACCCGCATCGAATGACGGCAAGGAACCCAAAGCAAAAACCACCCTGTGGGTGGTTGTTGGAATCGTGCTCTAAAACTGTTTTGCGGTTCTACCGCTCGGCGAGTCGGTAGCCTTCATAGAAAAAGTCGAGCGGATCCACAGGGCGACCCTCCACCTGGACCTCGTAGTGCAGGTGCGGTGCCGTGGAACGACCGGTGTTGCCGACATAGCCGATCACGTCTCCACGATTGACACGCTGGCCGCGCCTCACGTTGTAGTCGTGCAGATGGCCGTACACCGTGAGATACCCGTACCCGTGATCCACCTCGATAGTCTTTCCATACCCTGAACGGCGCCGTACACGTTTCACCACACCATCCGCTGCAACGTACACCTCGGTCCCGGTCGGAGCGGAAAAGTCCGCCCCGTAATGGAAACGTCGATAACCGGTGAAGGGATCGCGGCGGTAGCCGTACCCGTCCGTGAAGCGTGCACCTTTGACAGGAATGATGGAAGGGATATAACGGAGACGGTCTTCGTCGTTTTTAATCTTGTCCTCAATCTCACCGAAAGATTGCATCTGGATGCTGAGCTGCCGTTCGAGATGATCGAGCGTTTTGATCATGTCTTCAATGCGTTCGTCGCCGATCATCTTCTCTTCGAGGGGCGCCAGCGAACCGGTACCGGCGGCGCGTACCTCATCGCTGATCGCCGGCAGGTTGACCTTGACACGTATTGCGTCTTCTTCACGACCAAGCGAATCCACACGCTGGGCCAGGGTGCCGACACGTTGCTGCATCACAGCCAGCTTCTCGGACAGCAGACGGTTTTCTTCGATCAAGCTGCGATTGCGTATGTTCATCAACCAGCCGCTTGACAGAAACGCTACCAGCAGCAGCAACCCGGCCAACGCGACTCCGCCGACCATGGCGTAGGCGCGAAGTCGCATCACACTGAACTCCCGACGTGACGACTGACTGCTGGAGTCGCTCTCCATCAGGACAATCACACGCTTGTTCTCGCGACGCTTTCTGTTCGGGTTCGTTCCGCTCATCGTGTGCCCCGTGTCACTTAGTTTCGCCCGAAAAAGGTACGTACATCCCGTCTTAATATCAACAACCGCAAGGGATTTCGACTTACATGCATGTCGATAAGGAAAAGCTCAAAAAAGGACGAAACCGTGCAGGCTCCCACTAACAATCTATGGAGTAAACTTATACCACGCAAGTCGATTTCGCACTTTTTACTCTTTTTTTAGTTTGTCCTCCACCGCCTTACGTACGTCTCCAAATTGTTCTGCAGCCGGGGAGGAGAGGAATTTTTCGTACGCGGAGCGTGCCCCTTCGTCATCGCCCAGCAGTTCGCGTGACGCGCCCAAGAGGTAAAAGGCCGGTGTTTCGTTGCGCATTGCTTCGTCCGCCAGGCAGTTTTCCAGGTAGTAACGCGCCTCCTGCACGTGACCCTCAACCCAGCGTCTCGCCTCCTCCTCATTTTCCGTCATTCGGAACATGTTTCCCATGTCGAAGTGGAGCACGCCGATGTCGTACAGCAGTCCCGGTGTGGTCGGCGACAGCAACCAGGCCCCGTGCATCTGCAGCCGTGAAATCACAAACATCATCATCGATTCCCCGACCTTCTGCTGCTCGGCCATGTGAATCGCATTGTGCACCTGTTCTTTACCGGCGCGCAGCATCGCTTCGAAAAAAGTCGCGGCGGGTTCGGCCTGTGTGAAGATTGATTCCAGCGGCCGAGTCTGTTCTTCATTGTCCACGAAATAAGAAATCGCCAGCAGGCAACGCCCGATATGATCGGTTACAGCGTTGTAGTCATCGGCGCCGGCGGGAAGATGTCCTTCAAGGACTGCATGAACAAGTTCTTCCGCGTTGATCTCCTCGACCGCTTCATCGTGCCCGGTCGGCAGGGCGCCGCGGCCGGGATAGGGTACGTCAAGCCACGGTTGCTGCACAAAACTGTTTTCACCCGCTCCCACCGGGATCGGTACCTCAGCGGGAAAGCGGAACGGACCAATGCTTGCGTCCTCCTCGTGGGTTACCCAATTGAACTGCAGGGCAGATGGGTGAATTATGTCGTTCAGGGGATTCGGCACGACGGCCTCCATTGGTTTCTACTTACACCTCTGTGCCAAGGTACGAAACAGAAGTCGTGGTGTTCCTTCACAAAGGGGAGTTTCCGCACTCGCGGTGGTCCGTTTGGAAAACGGGATATCCCATCGCACTTGAGCCTGTCGATCATTGCAGGGGCGGCGGTTGCTGAATATGTCATTCCGTCTTGTCCGGCGGGCAAGCCCGACAAGAAAGCCGGCGGGCAAGCACGGCGAAGGCCGGGATCCAGTGTCGTTTATAAAAACAAGAATATCAAGATTTTGTGTTTTCGGAAACAGCAGTAACGCAAGCAGAATACCATTCCTCGACAGCCTGCAAACATGAAACACCCGACGGAAGCCGTGAGCAATCCGTCGGGCTTAGCCCGAATATTTCATGAATGAAGATAACATTCTTTTCTAAATACTATAGTAACAAAAAGATAGCGCCACACTATATGGTTTTGCTTCGGCACAGAATGTTTTCAAGGCGAAATCATCTATTCATTCCCCCTTCGGGCGGTCCCAACTGCGTCATCTGCTTTGTTGCGAAGGATTCGCGGTATGGCAATACAGCTTCATTCTTCGCGCCT
>WJJA01000020.1 GCA_014729955.1 bacterium | reverse complement strand
TCGGGCATCCGAACGCGAGCGAAGCCGATATCGCCGAGGTCGTCGGCATCCTTGAAAAACGGGGTGGGATCGAACAGACGCGCAACCGGGCGCGTATGCACCTCGAGAAAGCCCTGCCGCTGCTCGATGCACTGCCGGACAATCCCCACCGTGACCTGTTGCGTGCCTGGGGTGACTACATGATATCCAGAAACAACTAGACAAGGGATTCCGGTTGGACTGGAGCCTGGTCGGAGCATTGTTGCTTGCCGTGATAATCGGCCTGGACAGTTCGGCGGCGTTTATGACGCTGGTCGGGCAGCCGGTTGTCACAGGTATACTGGTCGGCGCGCTGTCGGGACATATCGAAGCGGGCATGACGGCCGGGCTATTGATGCAGCTGCTGTGGCTCGACGCATCGCCTCTTGGCGGCAAACTGCCGCCCGACCCCGGTCCGTCGGGTTTCGCCGCCGCCATGGCAGCCGCCGGCGCCGCGGCGGGGACGGATGGATTTGCATGGGCCGGTTTCCCGCTGGCGTACGGAATGCTGTGGGGCACCATCGCGGCGTACGGCACCATGCTGCTGCCGAACCTGATCCGCCGTTTCCATGACCGACTGCTGCCGCTGTTCGATCTCGCGCTGGAAGCCGGGGATCGCGGCACCCTGAAGCGCTTGTTCTACATGGGCTTGCTGTCAAACGGCTTCTACGGCATCATCGCCGGATGGCTGCCGGGTGCAGCGGCGCTTCTGCTCTGGCCGTGGGTGAGTTCGATACCGCTTCTTGTCCAGCATGCGAACGCATCGCTCGCGGTGGGTACACTCCTTGTGCTGGGCGGTTGGGGCCTTGCCCGATTGTATGCGGGCGGGTCGCGCTGGATTGCCTTCACCGCACCGATTGCGGCCACGCTTCTCTACCTGGCGTTCGCCGGCCGACTGAGCGGGGTGAACGGTTGAACGGCGCGAATCTTCTACCGGACAAACCGCCCCGGAAGCTGGTCTGGTCGCTGGGGTGGCGAAGCGGACTGGTGCAGACCTTTTTCAGCCATCAGCGCATGCAGGGAATCGGCGTCGGCTGGGCGCTGCTGCCCGTGCTGCAGCGCTGGTCCAGGTCCGACGATGAATTCCGGCGGAAAGCGGAACGCCATTTTGCCTATTACAACGGCAATCCGTATCTTGCATCTTTCACACTGGGTGCGATCGCCCGGTTGGAAGCGGAAGGGGAGGGAGAAAGAGCCCCGGGGATGAAACAACGTATGATGCCGATTACGGGCGCCCTCGGGGATCGCCTGTTCTGGCATCATCTGCGGCCGATGATCCTCGCCGGCTGTACGATTCTTCTGCTCACGCTTCCGTTGAACGATACGGTGGTTACCCTTGTGCCGGCGGTCGCGCTGTTTCTGTTCGGCTTCATCAGCTGGTCGTTCCGTTTCAGCGGAATACGTTTCGGGTGGCGTCACGGCAAGGACACGCCGTACGCCCTGTCACGTTTGAACCTGTTGCGACGCTCCGGGTTTCTCGGCTATATCGGCGCGATGATCGCCGGGGTTGTTGTCAGCGCCGGCATCCTGCAAGTTACCACCGGGAGCGGATTGTCAATCGAAGTGAATCCTTCTGTGCTTGCATCGATTGCGGCCGGACTGTTGCTGGGGCGCCGAGCGACGCCGGTGTGGGTGGTGCTGATCATTCTGGTCGTTGTAGTGCTCGAAGCGGTGATGATGAGTCGAACCACTGTTGCAACAGGCGTGTTCTGACTCCTGCATAAATGAAAACAGGAATTTCTGCTTGAGGCGAGGGTTGAAAACACGCACATTTCGAGGCAATTTTCTCCCACACTCCGGCAGGACCGACATACGGAACAGAACAGATCAGGGGATGGTCAGGCGACACGGGTATGATCACAGAAACCGTGGTATTGAAAAATAAGCTGGGACTGCATGCAAGGCCGGCGTCCCGATTTGTCAAGATAGCGGCAAAATTCAAAGACACCACCGTGGAACTGGCCCGTGAAGGGGAAATTGTTAACGGGAAAAGCATCCTCGGGGTCATGATGCTTGCTGCGGGTTTCGGCACCGAATTGGAACTGCGTGTGCACGGTCCCGCTGAAGATCAATGCATGGCAGAGCTGAAAGAACTGATCCTGCACAAGTTTTACGAAGATTGACCGGACGAATCTGTATACCTTGAACCGTCAACGCACATATCACGGCTTGGCTGTCGCCCCCGGGATCACCATCGGCCCGGCGGCGCTGCTGCTGCATTCCGACCGCGAAGTTCAACGCCGAACCATCGACGCATCGGAGATCGATGCCGAAATCGACCGACTGGATCGCGCGATTGAACGTACACGTCGCGACATCGAAAACAATCGCGCCAAAGCTACCGCTTCACTGGGCGAGATCGTCGCACGGATCTTCGATGCTCACCTGTTGATCCTGGAAGATGAACCGACCTTCGACCAGATTCGGATGGCGATCGCCGATGAACAGGTCAGTGCCGATTTTTCCCTCTGGCGCACCTTGACCAGCATTGCGCGCAGTTTTTCCGCTCAGAAAGATGATCTGTTCCGTGAACGCGCCCAGGACGTGCGTGATGTCTGCATGCGCCTGCTG
>WJJA01000151.1 GCA_014729955.1 bacterium | reverse complement strand
TTTTCATCGAACCCGCATCTGATCCCGATCCCGGGTCCGTGAGCGCAAATGCCCCGAGCCATTCGCCGGAGGCTAACTTCTTCAGGAAGTTTTCCTTGATGTAGTCACTGCCGAACTTTTCGAGAGGATAGCAAATCAGGCTGTTGTTCACGGAACAAATGATTTGAGTGGAGGGATCGACCTTGGCGAGCTCTTCAAGCGCGATCACATAGGAAAGGGAGTCGAAGCCGGCACCGTTCCATTCTTCGGACACAACCATGCCCATGAATCCGAGTTCGCCCAGCTTCTTCACCTGTTCACGCGGGAATTCGTGCTTTTCATCACGTTCTGCCACACCCGGCGCCAATTCCTTGCGTGCAAAATCACGTGCCGTCTGGCGCACCATTTCCTGCTCTTCGCTCAGCCTGAAGTCCATAATCGTCCATCCCTCGTATCGTAACGGTTGCTGTCGTTTGCATCGTCGTCCGGCAAGGTCTTGAAAGCCAAGATGCACCTGCGAGAGAGAGCACCATAAATGTAGCTCCTCGAGCGTCTCTCAGCAAATCGAGGGAGCAGCCTGCCGTGCTGCCTGCAGGGAGCTCGTCCTCAATGCGACGATTGACGGATCGACGGATTGGGCGGCACTGTTCGGGATGTCTAACTTTCTGTGAGGATCGAGATCACGGCACGGCCCCGGCAGGGGGCGCCCTGTGCAAAACATTGAACACATACAGAGAAGGTATTCCCGTAAACCGGATCGGCATCCGGACCTGCAGGAATACCGAAATATGGTGATCCGGAATGGGAGCGACTCTTCAAACAGAGAGTTTCAAAAGACATTCGTTTGGTATTCTCGAAATATCCTGTCAGGCGTTGCTTGTCGATAGATTTACCGCTACATTTTTTATGCTGTAATAATGGGTGTTTTTTGTATTTTGGATTGCGCTTGGAAGTACAAACGGTTTGATCGGAGCGTCCCGGTGCACAGTCTTATTGGACGGTCGTTTGTGGTTTTCTTTTCAGGGTCCAAGCTCAATCATCGACGTGTCTCGGGGTTTAACACCAGGTTAAATGCCGGGTAAGGATACGATCGCGCCAACTCTAAGGTCTTGTGGATGGGAATGGCTTTGCAGAATCATTCACAGGTAGATTCGCTGGATCATTTGGGTGCCCTGATCGTAGTCGTGGATCAATCGGGTTCGATCCTCTGGCAGAATGAAGCCTTCACCGATTTGTGCGGACTGTCGCCCGCGCGTACCACCCGTATGAGGTTTTGGGAATTTCTCATGCCGACGGCCGAGGTGAACGCGTTCAAGGCGAGGATGATCGTACGCGAGCCAGGGCAGGCGATGTCGCCGCTTCGCTCGCTTTTTTTCGGCAAGGATGATAAGCTGGTTCCCGTGGTGTGGAATTTCACCGATAATCGTATGGAAGACTTTCCTGCACGTTCCCTGATCGTCACGGGCATCAATGTCGCCCTGCTGGCAACAAGCACATTTCCTGTTCTTCACCTGATGCAGTCGCTGCAGGAATCCAGCATCCCCGCCATGCTTCTGGACTTCAACGGCTATATCGAATATGCCAACGCTGCGTTGATGGATCACAGTCATTTGCCACGGCACAAGGTGATTGGCGCGAGCTTCGGTGATATCATCAACCCGGACGGCTCCGAGGCGGTTTTCGAGGACCTTTTGGCGGAGCTGCAGGCATCCGGCGAGTGGCAGGGTGTGGTGAAAGTGAGAACGGAGATCGAGCATGACATCTGGCTGCAATGCATGATCCTCGCTTTCCAGCAGAAACAGACCGACCTGCAGTCCCATTTTCTCGTGCTGGCTGAGGATATCAGCGAAGCCAAACGTCTTGAGGAAATCAACAAAAACCTTGAAGATGAAATCAGCCGCCAGTTTCATCTCACCCAAATCGGTCTGCTGACATCCGGTATCGCTCACAATCTGCGCAATCCTTTGAGCGCCATCCTGATGGCGTCAGAGATGATTTCGTACAACCTGCAACAGTTGCTCGAAAAACCGGGACAGGATCCGTACGAGGTATTCGAGACGCTCGAAGAGATGGAGCGCATGAGCCTGAAGGTGTTTCACAACGCCAAACGCATCGACCGGATTGTCAACGACATCACCAACTACCAGCGGCAGAATCGAACCCGCATTACCGATGAAGTCGATCTCAATTCGGTGATCATGACCGACATTGCGGTGATCCGCGAAGAGTTCAAGTCCAAGTACGAAATCGATATTACGATCGATCTGCACACCGAGCCGATTCATGTACATGTGCGAGCGAGCGACATCGGCCAGATTTTCCTGAATCTTACGACCAACGCACGTGATGCCATGCTGGAATCGGTTCTGCGCCTGTTACATGTTCGCACGGGTATCGATACGGAGAATCAGCTGGGCTGGTTCGAGGTGAGGGATACCGGGTCGGGTATTTCCGATGACGTGATGAAACGCATGGGCGAACCCTTTGTCACAACCAAGAGTGACGATCCTGAAGCCAAACGTCGAGGCAGCGGAACCGGGTTGGGCCTGTATATGATTCATCGACTCCTGGAGCAATGGAACGGCACAATGAAGGTGCAGTCTCAACCCGGAGACACAAGTTTTCGCATCTTTTTTCCATTGTCTGTAGAAGAGACGGGTAACGATGCATTGAGCGAGGAATAAGACATGTCACTCACAACCGGACAAATCCCCAAACCCTTCGGCAAAAAGGTCTCTAAGAAGCAATGGAAGCAGGTTTTCTCCAAGGTCCGCAAATTCAGTCCTCATATGACCTTCTACGACGGCTTCGAGCAGGTGGCGAGCGAGATGCTCGCCTACCGTACACGCGGCCGTAAAGAGCACTTCCTGATTGTGGATGAAGTGCGGCAGACGTTCACAGATCGGTTGAAACGAAAGGGCTCGATGCCGCTGCTAAGGGCCCAGTACTATGAAGGCGGTTTGCAGCACCGGCTATCGATGACTGTGCAGTATGCCGGCAATATGACCTTCGAGAAATACCCGGCCAATGTGTTCCGGATCGAATCCGCGATCCATCGTGTGTCAAACCTTTTTGTAAGTTACCCCTCGGACGACAAACCGGTCCTGCTTGAGATTCCGGTGGAAGGCGCGCCGCCGGAGGTGCGGGTTCTTGAGCTGAGCATCGAATCGATGAAGGCCTACTCGCCGAAAACAAGCAAGCTGCTCCCGAAGGCGCACAAGATCCGCGGGATGAATGTGCAATTTGTCGACCTGGGCGAAGCGCTCGTGGATGCGACCATCGAACCGATCGGCGACGATATGCTCAGCTTCAAGCTGGATTCACTGAGCAAAGAAGCGAGCGCGCTCTACGATAATTATCTCGAGGATGAATACGTCCAGAAGTTCAAGGGTAAGAAAGCGGGCAAAACCAACGGTCAGCAGGCAGCCGCCGGAGCTGTCGCCGATAAGAAGGATGCGTTGCCGGACAAGGATTACGCCGTTGTCGTTGTGAAGGATCTCGAAACACGAGCGAAGCTCACACAGATCCTCGACGACCTCGAGTTCACCTGCCTCGAATTCAGTTCCTACGAAGATGAAGATCTGCAGAAGTATTTGAACAAGACTCGTTTGTTTGTGCTTGAATCTCCCCTGAACGGCATCCATCCGGTGCAATTGTTGCGGAAGTGGGTGAATGAGGAAAGAATCCTGCCGTCACGGTTTATCATTGTCGGTCAGAAGCTGGAAGAGGCGCGAGAGCATGAATGGCACGGCATCGGCCAGGGGATCTTTCTGCGGCAGACCATCCCGATCGAGTGGATGAAAACCAAGTTGATGAAGTGGCTCGAGATCAAGTCTTCCGTTGACACTTCTGAGAAAGCGGACACGTCGAGGCCGCTGGTGTTGCTGGTGGACAAACACACCGATCATCTGGACACGATGGCTTCGCTGCTGATCCGAAACAACTGCCGTGTCGCGACCGCGGACGACCGCGTGCGGACCGTGCAGGCGGCACGCAATCTTCGACCGCGGCTGATCGTGATCGATCACGACATCTTCGGCGCCGGATTGATCGAGGTGCTGAGAACGTTGCGCGCGTTCCATGCGACGAGGCAGATCCCGGTGATGATCATCTCCTGGAAAGAAGGCCCGATGGAGCCCTACGAGGATCAGCGACTCAACATCTCGACCTTCCACGCCTTCCCGTTCGAAGAAAACACGTTTGTGCAGCGCCTCGACCAGATCCTGGAACGTTGACGCTTGTCAGACTTGTGATGCAGCCACTTCGGTTCCGTCAGGTCTTGGCCGTTCAGCGGGTGTGACCTGACGGCATACGACGAAGCAAAGAGCTGTGTCAGGTCACACTTTGTCCGGTGACGAATCAAGACCTGACACAACCACAATCTATGCCCCGGCGGAGCGGCAGGTTCAGCGTTTCTTCAGCGCCCGCTTCGCGCTCAACGAGATCTTGCCGAGGCGCCCCCGATACCGTACTTTGCGAATCTTAGCGGATGGAAGGTGAACTCTGTTCAGCCGTCACGCCGGGCAGCCGGATTGACGGGCTCGTACGAGGCAGGAGCACCTCTCCGCACGAACAACATCCTAGCAGCATTGAACTCCGACCGAGTCGTACACGGCGGGCCCGTGGTGGATGGGCTCGCTGTTGATGACCGTCTTCATGAAGGGGGAGGACCTCATGTCGATCGTACGTCCATTCAAGGGTCTCAGGCCGAAAAAGGATCTCGCGGCGACTGTCGCAAGCCCGCCGTACGATGTGCTCAACTCGGAAGAGGCCCGCGAGATGGCCAAGGGCAACCCGATCAGCTTCCTGCACATCAACAAGCCGGAAATCGACCTTCCTCCGGAGACCGATCCTTACGACGATGCAGTCTATCAGCAGGGTCGTACGAACCTCGAGCGTTTTATCAAAGAGGATGTATTCACACGGGACGATTCTCCCTGCTTCTACCTCTACGCGCAGACCTGGGGCGATCATCGCCAGGTGGGTCTCGTCTGCGGCGCGTCCTGCCAGGAGTACATGGAAGACAAGATTAAGAAGCATGAGCTGACTCGTGAGAAGAAAGAAAAGGATCGCATCCGTCATATCGAGTCTCTCGGCGCCCAAGCCGGCCCCGTCTTCCTCACCTACAAGGCAATGAGCGAGATCGACAAGGAACTGGCAGTGATCCAGGAGAACGACCCGGATTACGATTTCACCGCGGACGACGGCATCCGGCACGAGTTCTGGGTGGTGCAGTCGAAACGCCGTATCGAGATGATCACGAAGCTGTTCGAGAAAGTGCCCTCGCTGTACGTGGCGGACGGTCACCATCGCAGCGCTTCGGCGACTATCATCGCGCAGAAACGGCGTGACGATCCGATCTACAAGGAATGGACCGGCGCAGAGCCCTGGAATTTCATGCTCGCCGTGCTGTTCCCGCACGACCAGATGAAAATCCTGCCGTATAACCGTGTCGTGCGTGACCTGAACGGTCTCAGCGCCGACGAATTCATGGCGAAGGTCGAGGAGAAGTTTTATGTCTCCAAGGCCGACGGCGCTTTCGAACCGAACCGCACCAAGCTGTACGGTATGTACCTGGACGGCCGGTGGTACCGTCTCGAAGCGAAGAACGAGATCTACGACGAAGACGATGTCGTGGACAGCCTCGACGTCGCGATTCTGCAGAACAATCTGCTCAATCCTGTGCTTGGCATCGAGAACCCGCGCACCGATGAGCGGATCGACTTTGTCGGCGGCATTCGCGGCACGAAAGAGCTGGAACGCCGTGTCGATTCCGGCGAGATGAAGGTCGCGTTCAGCCTGCATGAGACCACGGTGGAGCAACTGTTCGCGATCGCCGACGCCGGTGAGATCATGCCGCCGAAGTCGACCTGGTTCGAGCCGAAGCTGGCCGACGGGCTGGTCTCGCTGGTGCTGGATTAGGATCCGCCGCTCCGCGGGTCCCGGATCCGAGGAGACAACTGATGGCCGAGGCGTCCGCATCCCCCGTCGTCATCGTCGCCGGCCCGACCGCCAGCGGCAAGTCGGATGCCGCCCTGGCCATTGCCGAGAAATTCGGCGGCGCCGTCATCAATGCCGACTCCATGCAGGTCTACCGCGAGCTCGATCTGCTGACGGCCCGTCCCCGGTTTCCGGCGACGGCGCGCGTGCCGCACCTTCTCTACGGGGTCCTGTCGGGGCGCGAGGCCAGCT
>WJJA01000150.1 GCA_014729955.1 bacterium | reverse complement strand
GTTTAGGGGTCCCTAACAATAAAATTATCAAGCAATTAGAGGCTTTTAATGCATTCGCAAACTGAGTTTGGAGAAACGGAGACGATATAAATCCTTGGACGCATGGCGTTTAAGCAGAATGCGTGCCGTATTCGAGAGATCTGAGCGCTCGGCTCTCAGGGAAAACTCATGGATGCAACAGTTCTCGTGAAAAATGCAACAAGCGCTGCAACATACCTGAAAGACCGTGGGTGGACACGAAGCATGGATTGTACTACGCCGGGCTTTGAAAACGTTGCGGTGGGAAGGGGGCAAAGGGTACCCGCGCAATCACTACGGTCTGTTTCTGAGGTGAACAGTGCCGTATCTACTCCTTTTTAACCCGAATATTTCATGAATGGAGAGAACACTCTTTCCTAAAACCTATATTAACAATAAGATAATATCTCGACATGCAGTTTTTCTCCGGCACAGATTGTGTCCAGGCCATACTCATTTTTTCATTCCCCCTTCGGGCGGTCCCAACTGTGTCATCTGCTTTGTTCCGAAGGATTCGCGGTATTGCCATACAGCTTCATCCTTCGCGCCTCGCATCTGACGCACTATGAACTCGTGAAATATTCGGGCTAAGTCAGGTTATCCACCATCTTGCCGGCTTTCTTTTTCGTGGATTTTACAAACTTGCCGGCGGCCTCGGTGGTGTCTTCCGCCTGTTCACGTAACGCTTTTATGCCGTCTTCCACCGCCTCGCCGGCATTCTGCAACTGCTCATTCAGAGTCGTGAGCTGATCGCGCACGGCTATGTATTGCTTCTGCAGGGCTTTAAGGGCCTTTTGGGGATCAGGTTCATGTTTCAACGCCTTGCGTTTGCCGGCGATCTTCACACGCAGGGCTTGTTCCTTCACTCGATTCGACAACATGAACGCACGTAGCTGAAGCATCTCAAGGTTCGTCATGCCGCGCTTGAGGAGATTGCGCTTCGTCATCGGTGTGCCTCCCTAGTCTCTATGTAGTAATTGTGCTCAACTCGCTAACTTTCTTTCTAATAGAATATTTATATTGTGATTAAGAAGCAAGAGAACGTTCGGTAGTCTCCGCCCTCCCGGAGGGATTCATTTCACCAGCAGCAGGGGCTTTTGCTGAACCGGAAGATTGCCGCTCTTGAGTTGCAACCAGTATCGCCCCGACGCGGTGGCAGGATCCGGGGACCAGTACAGCTTGTGCGCTCCGGCGGGAAGCTCGTGATCGGCGAGCACCGCCACCCGCCGGCCGAGCAGGTCGAACACCTCCGCACGGATCAATGCGGAATGCGGAAGTGTGACTGTGACATGCACCGATCGATTGAAAGGATTCGGGTAGGGTGAGGAGAGCGAAAACGCAGCCGGTGTGATCAGGGTTTCGTCCGGGGCTGCTGCAAGGTTTTCCACTTCCGCCGGCAAGCGACCGTCCGGGTCGAATTCGAGTCCGAATGGTTCAAAACGGATGCCCTGGAATGCAAAGGTTTGCGGTGAACCGTCATGGAAGGCGGTCACCAATGTATCCAATCCGCTTTCGCCGTGGATACGGAACGGCAGTTTCATCGGAAAGCGCGTCGTCTCATCCTGCACCTGCTCAACCCTGAACTCAACCGTTCGATCCCCCGGCGCGCCGCTGACCAGCCAGTTGTCGATGGAATAGACCGGGTGGCCCGGTTCGAAAATCCAGGGTTCGATCACATCACGCGCTCCGGACGACACCTGCTCAAGGGTCGCAAGGAAGTCCTCAGTTGTCACATTTCCGTAAGCATGGGCGTCACCGTACTGCCGCAGGGTTTCAAAGAACGCTTCGTCGCCGGTGTACCATCTCAGCGCATGCAGTACGAGGGCGCCCTTGTTGTAAATGGTGGCGCCGAAAGCCCGTGACAGCGGGGGATTGTGCAGGGCGATGGAAGAGTCGGCGTGTTCGACGAGGTAACCGTTGAACAGACCGTCTCGTCGCTGCCGCCATTCATCCGGGCGAACATGCTCGTAGAACAGGAGGTCGCTGTACGTAGCAAAACCTTCATTCAGCCAGATGTCAGCAAAGGTGAGCGGGGTGACAAAATCGCCCCACCACTGGTGCGCCAGTTCATGGGCGACGATGCCTTCATAGGTGCGGAAACCGTCGATCAGGTGTACCCCGAAAGTTGTGGCAGTCTGGTGTTCCATCGCGCCCCACCCGCCGAAAATGGTGCTCATCGCCTGGTCGTAGCGGTTGAACGGGTAGGGTCCGAACAGCTCCTCGAACCGTTCGAGCATCACGCCGGTGCGGCCGAAATCATAAGCGGCGCTGTCCTGCTCTTCCTCTGTGACCCAGAATGTCAGGGGCGTGTTATTGACGCCGGCGGGCTCGGCATCGATACGAACGTAGGGAGCGTAGGCGGCGATACTGATCAGGTAGCTTGCGGTCGGGAAGGGGTTGTCCCAGATGGTACGCGCCCAGCCGTCACCGAAGGGGATACGTGCCAGGAAGACCCCGTTGGATACGACGTCGTATTCCTCCGGCATTTCGACGGTCATCCGGTGGGTGACCTTGTCGTACGGCAGGTCGTAGCAGGCGAGCCAGTAGCGTGTACGGTAGGGTTCACCGTTGGTGTAGACATGCGGCCGCCAGGGGTAATTGACCAATCCACCGAAGGAGACATCGTCACGCTGCGGGCCGGTGTAAGCCATCCGAAGTGTGAAGGTGTCCAGCGAATCCAGTGGTTCCATGCTCGAGACGATTAACTCTTCACCCATTTGCGAATAGTCAGCCGACCCGCCGTCCAGTTGCAGAGAATCGATCTCGCATTCCGCCAGGTGCAGCAGGATCTGCTCAAGTCCGTCCGTGAGGCAACGCCCCTCCATTTCAACCACGGCGGTGAAATGGGTAGAGTCGGGATCGATACGCAGAGTGATGTCGAGGTGAAGCGCATCATATTCGTGGGATGAGTCGGCGTCCAGTTCCTGCAGGTAGGGATAGACTGTATGAGGGGCGGAATGAGACCGGTCGACAGTCCATGCATTTCCCGGCAAAGATCCCGGCAACGGTCGTGCTGCAAGGGGTGAGGTGAGCAGCAGGAGGGACAACAGGTGAACGAACCACATCACGGCGGTGTCTCCGGTGGAGGAGTCATCGGCTCTACCTCTAATATAAACAGCCGTTGCGCGCAGAAGCACAACGGCTGATGGAAATCGTGGAGACATGATTGCGTTTCCCGCTGCACGGGAGTGCACAATCGGTCAGGCGGATTCGGATTTGCTTGTTTTTTTTCCCTCTGACTTTGCGGTGTCAGAGGCCGGCTTCGATGACTCGGCCGTTCCGTTGGTCCCGTTCTTCTTTTCGGCGGCATGGCCGTGATCAGACCCGTTATGATGATGCCCGTGACCGTTCGAGCCGTTCGCAGGTGAGGTCTTGCCGTTCTTGTAATCGGTGATATAGAAACCGCTGCCTTTGAATACCAGACCGGCACCGGCGCCGATTTGACGATGCGCCTCAGCTTCGCAGCCCGGGCAGTACCGTGTACTGTTGTCACTGATCCCGTGAAATACGTCAAAGCGATGACCGCATTCGGTGCATGCATAGGTGTAGGTCGGCATCTCTGAATCCTTCCCTGGTTCGTTACCACCGCTACCCACTCTTCGAATCACTCAGCAAATTGAATGCCGTTTCATATCAAAGGAGCGTATCACGTCGGCGTGATATCTAACTTTATAAGGATCAATTGGTAAGGATAAGTGTTGAGCCCGATTTGAAGCCTTGCCTGCCGCAGAAGGATCCGTCAGGGTGTGCCAGTTTGGCAGGATCTTGACTTCGTCATGAGCGCGGATAAGGTAAGCGATGAGGCAGGGGGCTGCAAGCGGTTGTCGCTCCGGCGGGAGTCGTAATGTGCGCCGGTAAACCTCTACCGGAGGGTAAAGCGGTTTCTTTTCGGGCTTGATGGATCGTGTGCCTGCCCCGCAGTGATGTCTTAGCATTGACTGCAACGGGCGGGATTGATACCTTACCACATTGTACTGAAACCAGATACGGGGTGGTTTTCCCCCTCGAACGGTCCCCTGAACCTAAACCACGGATCGATGTTATCCGCATGATCACCGCAGAACAGACAATCGACGAGCAGGAGCGTTTCAGAGCGGGCGACACACGGATCCTGGCGCGCTACCTGACACGAGTTGAAAACCATGCTGCCGGCATGGAAGAGGTGCTTGCTGATCTGTATCGTCACACCGGACAGGCCTGGCGTGTCGGCTTTACCGGTCCTCCCGGTGCAGGCAAGAGCACCCTGGTCAACCAGGCGACGTTACGGTATCGCCGGAGCGAGCTTTCGGTCGGCGTGGTCGCGTTTGACCCGACCAGTCCGTTTACCGGCGGGGCGTTGCTGGGGGACCGCATCCGCATGGAGAAGCTGACGCTCGATCCCGGTGTGTTCATCCGTTCGATGGCGACACGCGGGCAGCTGGGCGGTCTGGCGGTGGCAGTAGACGAAGCGTGCGACTTGATGGATGCATTCGGCAAGGATCGTGTGTTGATCGAGACCGTCGGTGTGGGGCAATCGGAGCTCGAGGTTGCCCATTCCGCGGACACAACGGTGGTGGTGCTGGTGCCGCAATCCGGCGATTCGATCCAGGCGATGAAGGCCGGGTTGATGGAAATTGCGGACATCTTTGTCCTGAATAAAAGCGATCGTGACGGCGCGGACCGTGCCTATCGTGAGCTGACAAGCATTGTGCAGATGAAACACAGCCCGGAGGGGTGGATGCCGCCGGTTCTGAAGACGACGGCGGAGAAGGGGGAGGGAGTGGATGAATTGCTTGAGACCATCCAGACCCATCGCCGCCACCTGACCGAAACCGGCTTGCTGGAAACACGGCGTAAATCGCGTATCGCTTCCAAGGTGCAGCGTCTCGTGGAAGATGCGATCCGAAAGGATCTTTGGAGGTCGGATCGTGATACTCGAAGACGTGACGACCTCGATCATACACGAAGTCCCTATGATCTGGCGAAAGATCTTGTGAACGACTTTTACCGGGAGATATCCGATGAGCGAAGATAACGGCAGCAAGAAAAGGCAGACCTACGGCCCCCATGATGAGGAACGGGCACGCTGGGAAGCGGAGACCTATCTGCCGAAAGGACGTTATCGCAAGGATAACATCAACTTTACGACGGTTTCCTCCGCTGAAGTTCCTCATATCGTCGGACCGGAGTATTTC
>WJJA01000149.1 GCA_014729955.1 bacterium | reverse complement strand
GACGGTACGCCACCGCGTGCTTCGACAGGTCGTCGAAAACACACAGCGCGTGCTGGCCCTTGTCGCGGAAATACTCGCCGATCGCCGCGCCGGCAGCCGGGGCGAGGAACTGAATCGGGGCGGGTTCCACGGCCGTGGAGCTGATCACAATCGTGTGCTCCATCGCGCCGTTGTCTTCCAGCGTCTTCACCACGTTCGCGATCGTCGAACCCTTCTGGCCGATGGCGACGTAAATGCAGATCACGTCCTGACCCTTCTGGTTGATGATCGTGTCGACCGCGACGGTGGTTTTACCGGTCTGACGGTCGCCGATGATCAGCTCACGCTGGCCGCGGCCGATGGGGATCATCGAGTCGATCGCCTTGATACCGGTCTGCAGCGGCTCCTTCACCGGCTGGCGGGTGATCACGCCGGTACCCTTGCGTTCGATCGGGACACGCTTGTCGGCCTTGATCTCGCCCTTGCCGTCCAACGGGAAACCGAGCGGGTTGATGACACGCCCGAGCATGCCTTCCCCCACGGGAATATCGACAAGACGGCCGGTGCGCTTCGCGGTGTCGCCTTCCTTGATCTGAGCGTCGGACCCGAAGAGGGCGCAACCGACGTTGTCCTCTTCGATGTTCATCGCGATGCCGTACACCGGGCCGGGGAACTCGACCAGCTCGGAGGCCATCACCTTGTCAAGGCCGTGCACACGAGCGATACCGTCACCGACCATGATGACGGTGCCGACCTCGTCCGTGTTCACATCCGCCTTGTATCCCTCGAGCTGCTTCTTGATGATCGAGGTAATTTCTTCCGGTCGGATCTGCATACCTTCCTCCAACTCGTTCCGCTTATCGGTTCGGAACGGGTTCCACTACGCGCCCGCGAGGCGCCGAATGTCACGCAGGGCGCGGCTCACCGATGCATCAATGAATTGTGTACCCCATCGCAGCGTAAAACCGGCGATCAAGTCGGGATTCACCTTCCGGTCAATCTCTACCCTGTCGCCGCCGGTGCGCTTGCTGAGAAGATCGATGAAAGGCGACACTTCCTTGTCTTCCAGTTCGATCGCCGTGGTCAGAGTGCCGCGCACAATGCCCGCTTCCCGGTCATGACGTTCCCGCAGGGCGGCAATCATATCCGGCAGCACCCAGTCGCGCTTCTTCTCCAACAACACATGCAGCGAACTGAGCAGAAGCTCCGGCGCACCCTTGAAGACCTCGCCCACGATGGCGGTTTTCTTCTCGCCCGGGATCTGCGGCGCATCCCAGACACGGCGCAACTCGCCGGACTCCTCGAAAACCCGCTGGAGCTCGTCCGCCGCCTGCATCACCTCTTCCACGACGCCTTCGTCGCGGGCGGCCTCGTACAGCGCGTCCGCGTACCGGCGTCCCAACTTGGGATCGGTCACGACTGCGCCTCCACGTTCTTCAACCGCTGCTCGATGATTTTGATCTGGTCCTCACGGTCGAAGCTGTCCTGGATCGCGGCGGCGGCCACACGGGCGGCGATGTCGACCATCTCCGCACGCAGCTCAGCCTTCACGTTATCCCGGATCGCCTGGACCTCCTGCTCGGCCCGATTGATCATCTTTTCGCGCTCTTCGCGCGCCTCGTTCACGGCCTGGTCAATACGGGCCTGCGCTTCCTTATCCGCCCTGGACAAGCGCTCGTTGACCTCGGTCGCCATGTCGCTCAGCTTCGCCTCGTACTCCTGAAGCTTCGCGGCGGCCTCCTCACGGTCCTTCTGCGCCTGTTCAATCGCGCCCTGGATCTTCTCTTCGCGCGCCTCGAGGCCCTTGACTATCGGGCCCCAGGCAAACTTCCAGAGAACCAGGAGCAGGATGAAGAACGTCAGCAGGGTCCAAAGCATGCTGCCGGGGGCGAGGCTCATCAAATCTCCCAAACCTCCACCACCGGCGGCCCATGCCGCCCCAGGCGCCGAAGCGAGCGTGAGCGCAACGAGGGAGCTGAAACGCATCCTCATTACACCTCCTCGCCGGCCAAACCCGGCTGACGTTATTTCAGAACGATCAACAGGCAGATGACGGCGTTGAAGAACGCAACACCTTCGATCAGCGCGGCGGCCACAATCATCGGAGTGAAAATCTTACCCGACGCTTCCGGCTGACGAGCGATACCGTCCATCGCATTCCCGGCGATCCGGCCGATACCGATTGCCGCGCCCAACGTCACAAGACCCGCGCCCAACGCGGCGCCCAAGAACGCAAGAGCCAGTCCTTCCATGGTACGTCGTCTCCCTACTAAGGCGTTTTGTCGCACGGCAGGCCCCGCGTTCGTCGCGCGGCTTCCACCGATGCGTTTCTATGCTGTCGTTTTGCTTCTTTATCCTAATGCGGATGAATCGCCATGCCGACAAACAGGCTCGCCAGCATCACGAACACATAGCTCTGCAGGAACGCCACAAACAGCTCCAGCATGCTGATCGCCACCGCTCCCGGCACACTCGCCAGCGCCACCAGCGGTGTCATGATCAACGCGAGGAACACCGCGATGATCGTGTGGCCCGCCAGCATGTTCGCGAACAGACGAATGCACAGCGCAAAATGCTTCACAAACAATCCGAACACTTCAATCGGAAACAGGATCGGCGCCACAAACACCGGCACACCATGCGGAACGAAGCTCGCGATGTACTTCAGGCCCTGGTTCGAAAAGCCCGCCCAGAACACCATCAGCAGCATCGCAATCGCCAGCCCGGCGGTCACATTCACGTTGCCGGTAGCGGTCGTGCCCCACGGAATCATTCCCAGCAGGTTCGAGAAAAGGATCAGGAAAAAAGCCGTCAGGAATACAGGCAGCCATTTTCTGCCGTCCTTCCTGCCCAGGTTGGCGTAGACCACCTCATCACGCACAAACACGACCAGCACTTCGAGGAAGTTGGACCAGCCGTGCGGGACCTCGCCCTTCCTTGTTTTGCCCATGCCGGGCACGAAAAACAGGAACGCCAAAAGCGCCGCCAGGGACAAGCCTATTTTATGCTTGGTGACCTGAATGCCGTCAGTAATGCCGAGGAATGGAATGTTGACCGGAATCTTCGGCAGATGCACCGAGCCCCAGGGCAGGTCGTAGGTGGGCGAATCGATCAGGTGATGCGCGAGGATGCCCATCACCCCGCCGCCCCCGTGCTCGTCGCCGTGGTCGGCATGTTCGTCATGCGCCGCGCCGTGGGCTTCGCCGTGCGCCGCATCGCCGTGAGCGTCCATGGTGTGCGCATCGCCGGCATGTTCGCCATGAGCGTCGTGCTCCTCATGCGTCACGGCGGTCTCATGGGTCCCTTCTCCATGTCCGGCTTGGGTGTGTCCCTCTTCGGCCATCACGGGCCCTGCGAATGCCGGAATCACTACGAGCATCGGTATCAGCACCGAGCGCAGCACCTGGATCATTCCCCGCTCCGTTGCGTCTTCTTCATGGTCGCTGCCGTAATCACGGCCAGGCTTGCGAAATATGCCGCAATCGCACCGGCCGCGGATGTCGTCGCTGTCCAACCGAACCCCTTCAACGCCGCGACCAGCACCAGCACTCCCATCACCAGCTTGGCCCCGAAAGAAAGCAGCAGACGCGTCATCAAACCGCTCGCGTCCCCCGTCTTCCACACCGGCTTCATCAGCAGCAACCCGACCGCCGCCATGAACGCCGCACAAACGCTGAAAAAGACAACCTGGAACAAGATCAACATGGTGCAACCACCTCGGCTCCAAATGAGAACGCTTCAGCGACGATACCTGCAACACTGCCGCCAAAGCCTATGTTTCTCTTGATGTTCGGACCTACGGTTGTTGCATCCCCTCGTTGCAATCCCGTCCCCGTATCGGTTGGTAGGCGGCAAGATACATCCTTCACAAATGAATAACAACCCCCGTGCTCTCGCGGGAGGTTCAGTCGCTTTCATCCCTTTGTTCAGAAAATTGCTTAATCTTCAGCACCATCAGCCACGTTCCCCCCCCCGCACCCCACAAAACACCGATAATCAGAAACAGCGGTGATGTTCCGATCAAACCGTCCAGCCAGCGCCCGCCGAATACCCCCGCCAGCACCGCGATCGCAAGGGTGAGTGAGGTC
>WJJA01000148.1 GCA_014729955.1 bacterium | reverse complement strand
GATAGTGTCGCGCTATATGGTTTTGCTTCGGTACAGAATGTTTTCAAGGCGAATTCATCTATTCATTCCCCCTTTCGGGCGGTCCCAACTGCGTCATCTGCTTTGTTGCGAAGGATTCGCGGTATGGCAATACAGCTTCATGCTTCGCGCCTCACATCTGACGCCGTTTGAACTCGTGAAATATCCGGGTTAGAACCGCCAGGCAAATCCAAGTCCCACCCCCTGCCCCTGCCCGGTGATGAGGGGCTGCACGTGTATCGTACGCTTCCGTTTCTGATGAAACATCTGTTCGGTGATGAACCATCCCCAAAGCGCACCGGCGTAGACATCGGACGGCCAATGGTCGCTCGAGGTGATACGCTCCAGCGCGACCGTAGTCGCCAGCGTGTACCCGATCCAGGAGCCGTAACGTGGGATATGACGGCTCAGCACACCGGCCATTTGAAACATGTTCGCCGTATGACCCGACACAAACGAGCCGCCGTCGTCGAACCACTGCGTCGCAGTGCCGCCGTTGCGGGGGCGTACTCGGCCTGTGCCGTACTTGGTCAGACCCAGCACCGGGACGGACAGGTACACCGATTCCAGCATGTCGGCGGAGATATCACGCAACGGCCCGATACCGAAGATGTACCCGGCGACCAGGCCGCCGACATAATAGGCTTCGGTAAACGCTTTCGTTCCCAAGGGCTCAAAAAACTCGCCTGTCTCTCGAACCGGATGGTACCAGCGATCGTCCCTGATGTCCTGCATCGCATCGAAAATCTCACGGTCAAAAGCATAGATCCCGTATCCCGCACCCAAAGCCGCCGCAACCCACACAAGGTCGCGCCATTCCGTCCGTGCCGGCGCAGAGTACACATATACCAGGTCACGACCCAGCACCTCCCCGGTACGCAACAGGTCACGTCCCAGTCGTTTCATCGGACCCGGGGAAGGATCGCTGAACAATGATCCCGCCCAGGTAGAGGTTTCGACCGTATCCGCACTCATTGCAGGAGTTGCTGAGGATCCGACGGTTCCCGCCGGCGGATGGTCCCGGGGAACACGTGTCGTATCGTCTGCCGACTCGCCGCCGGCAAACAGTGGATCGAGCGAAGAGGTACCGAGCCGAAAACCGATCCATTCACTCCGCTCACGCGACTGCGTTTCAGTAGCCCGAATCGCCGGCACATCCGCGAACGCCGCGGCGAAGCACGGCGCAAGGAAGAAAAGCCAGACCAGGACGAGTATGAAGGAATCGGGATGCCCGCGGGTCACGACAGATCTCGAGTTTGTCAGCATCAGTTGGTCAGGGATGATAGGCGCTTTACGACACCCTTGCAAGACTTTCCGGCTCGAAAACGGGGACCACCGTTCGACCGGGTATCGAACCGAAGGATTGGAAGCCGGTCTGTGTCCAAACCCCGCACCGGGGAACGGTAAGCCTGGTTCATGAAACACACGGGGTGCGGCAGTATTGCGTGCAAGAAACAGCGAGCCCCCGAGTGGTCTGAGAAGACTCGGGGGCTCAGCGCCGGCGCAGGAGGTTGGGTTCCGGTACGCATGAAACTGGGATACCCTATCTGAAGCACACGCCGTCGTGAGCAAGGGGTTCGACGGGTGTCGTGTGCTCGGATTTCTCCTTTTGTTGCATTCCGTAACGACTGAGGGTTTGGTTGTATTGGCCGATACAACCTCGCCTTCAAGAAGGTAACCATTCCCCTTCTTCGCTACGCCAACGCGTATGGAGTTGTGCGTGTTGTTCTGTGTCGGGATCGGGTCTCTTAGCCGACCAGACCGGCGACGACCTGCGGCACCATGTTCGCCTGCGACAGCATGGAAACGCCGGTCTGCATCAGAATCTGTGCACGCACGAAATTGGACATTTCGGCGGCGATATCCGCATCACGGATCTGCGATTCTGACTGGACTGCGTTCTCACGGCTGATCTGCAGGTTGAGAATGGTGTTCTGCAGACGTTGCACGTACGAACCGATACGTGTACGCTCCGTGTCCTTGGTCTCGATGGCGTTGTCCATCGAACCGATCGTCTGCTGTGCAGACAGAGTGTTTGTCAGGTTGGTACCATTCAAGCCCAGGGCGGAAGAACGCATGTCGCCCAGGTTGACATAGTAGTAGTCCTGACCGCTTCGGTTGTACGTTCCGATGTGGAACTTGAGACCCTGCGGGTGGGCAGTTGAACCGTTACTGTACGAACCGTTCAACAGGTAGTTCCCGTTGTAGTTCACGGTCTGCGCAATCCGCGTGATCTCGCTCTTCAACTGTTGAAACTCAACGTCGAGAGACTCACGGTCAAGCGACGTGAGCGAACCGTTGGACGCCTGGATGGCCAGCGCGCGCATACGGATCAGCTTCTCATCGATGACCTGCATCGCACCTTCCGCCGTCGCAAGCAGGTTGACATTGTAGTTCGCGTTACGCTCCGCCTCTTCCATGGACGAAATCTGCGCACGCATACGTTCACTTACCGCCAACCCCGCCGGGTCGTCCCAGGCGTAGTTGATCCGGAGCCCGGACGACAGGCGCGTGATCGCGCTGTCCAGTTCGCCCTGGGTGGTCCAGATGTTTCGCTGCGCGACGAGGGCGAGAACATTGTGGTTAATGCGTGTACTCATCCCTCACCTCCTTGTTTCAAACCCTTGCAATCGAAGCGGACGAACTTTTTTGCGTTCGTCGCACTTGTAGTATCGGCAGTGAGTTCTTGCACCTTAAGCATAATTGTAAATGAAAAGCTCCTTTTGTCAGATTTTAATAGAAAGTAAACTTGCTTAACATGAAGATAGTGTTGGGGATCTTTTTGTGAAAGGTTGAGAGTTTTCGTTTTTTTCAGGCCAATCAATGCTCATCTTGTCGCGAAGAGAACCCTTTTTGATCGCTTGAAATCTCTGCTGAGCCCGACTATTGTGCACGAGGCGCCGATCGCGTTCTACGGCTTGTGATTTCATAGGCTTACTCGCTTACAAGGGTGGCAATCTCAAATGCGGCCCTGGAACGGAGTTGGAGTGGATGCGAAGAGAACTCTTTGCCTGCTGCTGTGCCGTGATGTCGCAGGACCGGAAGCGAACGGTGAGGATTCTCTGAGCGGGTGCCGTCCGGCTCTCCACCTGTCTCTCCCGTGCGAGGTTCACTGCAGCATCCTGTGGGAGAAAAGAGGGCAAGAGTTGCTGCCGTCTGGTTTCGGACGCAGGATTCCGCTATACTATGGCTTGAGCCGAAAAACCTGGTACCGGGGGCAGGCATGTTCATGGATCGAGAAACGGCGCTGCTGGTCGAGGGCACGCTGGTTGAGCTGGTCGGCATGATCAGCGATCGTCTGGAAGAGCTGCAGGCGGACGGCATCGAGCAGAGCGAGGAGTTTGCTGAAGGGATCATCTCCTACCACAACAACTCGGAAGACTACTGCCAGGCGATCGGTGTGGGCATGGAAGAGGAGATCAGCGAAGAGATGCTGGAAGATCTTGAACAGCGTTTTATTGCACGTTCCCTGCCCGCACGGACGACCATCACGCCCTTCACCGATCCGGGCTTTGCACGGCTGCTGCAGGACCGGGGCTGGCGCATTGAGACCTGGATGAACGTGCTTGTATGTCCGCTGGACGAGGAGGAGGAATTCGAAGAGGGGGAATTCGAGGCGGACGGCGTGGAGGTGCGTGAAATCGATCCGGAGGAGTTCGGGCTGTGGGCACGTACTATTGCGGAAGCCTTTACCACCGTGGAAACCGGCGCGGCCTCAACCCCGGAGTATTATGCATGGTTCGAAGAGTTTGATTCAGCACGGATGTACATGGGTTATGTGAACGGCAAAGTTGCGGGTGCGGGAGTGTTGGTGATGCTGGACGATGTCGTCTTCCTCTCCGGCGCGGGCACCCTCGAGGAATTCCGCCGCAAAGGAGTGCAGACGGTGCTGCTGCGACGGCGGATGGAAGATGCGATTGACGAAGGAGCGACACTGGCGCTGTTTCTCAGCGTCCCCGGCAGCCCCTCGCAGCGTAACGCCGAGCGGCTTGGGTTTGAAGTGGCGTACACGCGTGTCTACATGAAAAAGTCACTGCCGGAACGGGAGCATTGAGCGAACCCGGATTCATTGCATCCCATACCATATGACTGAAAGCGCCGAAAAGCTCCAATCCGGCAGAGAAGGATCTCCCGCAACATGAATGAAGCAACACAGCAGTATGCCTGCCGTCCATGGGTATCCTGG
>WJJA01000147.1 GCA_014729955.1 bacterium | reverse complement strand
TGCGCAGGTCGTTTTCCAGGAGTTGGATGCGATTGCCGTCGGCGTCCGTCATGCGCCCCCACACTACGTATTTCGAGTCCTTCCCGACATGAACCTGTGGCGCGATAGCCGCCGGTTCGGTGTCGGACACACGCAGCCATCCACCGGCTTGATCGTATGCCGGAATGCCGTCCTCGGTCATCATGAACAGATTGTGCACCGGCGATACAAACGGCTGTTCATGGCTTACCATCCAGCTGTCCGGACAGGGACGGTGAACAAATCGGACATGTGTGTCCAAATAATCGACATCGCTGTACGCCCTGTCACTTCCGCTGTGAAAGGATGACAGCAACTCGATACGGTGCGAAGTTTGTCCCGTGTTTTCAACGGAGACGTCATGCAACGCGGTGTGGGAGGATTGCACGATCAACTGTGCGTCGATCCGGAGGTCTTCATGGATCGATGCATGGTAGCGTACCATATCGGGCCATGATGTCGTGATCACCGGCTGCCGGTGGTAGTCAGACTGTTTTTGAACCGTGTTGCCGTTCACGATCCATTCCAGGCGCCATTCGCCGCTGTGGTCGGAGGCGAAGGCGGGCGAACGTTCGGGATCATCATAGCGGAAGTGATAGCCTTCGTCCAGGGCGAATTCCGCACGTTCTAACGCAGCGCAATAGGTGGTGAAGACCGGATCGCCGGGTCCGGCGTTGAGACGGGCCTGCAGAGGAAGAGGTTGACGGCTGCAGCCGGCGGTTGAGAGGCCCGTGACGACCATCGCGACGATGATGATGAAGCGCTTTCTCTGCGAGTAGAAGGCTGACGTCATGTGACGATTCCCCCTTGCATGCTGTTTCACATCCACTGAAGGCCGTATCTTGCATGACAACGGCATCCGGCAAACGCCGGCAGAACGCCTGAAAGATATAAGCTTGCGCATCGTCATTGCGAGGGAGGAGCTGCACAATGCCGAAACACCTGCTATGGATTTTGCTGATCGTGCTGTTATTTGCCGTCGGTTGTACTCCATCGCCTGAGCCTGTCGGCGTCACAAATCCCTCACACATCCTGACCATGGACCAGGTGAAGACGGAAATCGCCGAGAAGAAAGCGCGTCTGCTGGATTTCATGAAGGAAGAGCGACTGATCGGCATGGTTCTGCAACGTCCGGAGAACTATGCCTGGATCACCGCCGGGTATGACAACAACATGATTGAGTTTGACAAGGAGTCAGGGGCGGTGGCGGTCTTCCTTACCGAACGAGGCAAAGAGTACCTGTTGGCAAGCAAGAGTGAAGGTCCTCGTGTGCATGACCGCCTCAACGAACTGGGATTTGAATCCCGCCATACCGCCTGGTATCAGCAGCAAACCGCCGATGATGCCCGGATGAAAATGATGCGTGGATTGCTTCATGGACAGCCGGGACGCATCGGTGCGGATTCGGATTTTCCCGGTACGGCGAACGTATTCAATGACTTCCAGCCGTTACGCTATGAACTCACATCAACGGAGATCGAAAAACTGCGTTGGCTGGGACGTGAAACCGCATTGGCGGTGGAAGAGGTTTGTCGTATTCTTGAACCGGGCATGAGCGGGTATGATATGGAATCACTCACCGCTCGAGCCTTGTGGCGTCGCGGGATACGACCGACGGTGCTGCTGACGGGGTCGGACGAACAGCTGTTCCGTTACCGGCATGTGCCGCCCTCTGATGACACGATCGACTCCTACGCGATGGTCAACGTCTGTGCGGAAAAATGGGGGTTGACCGTGGCGGTCACACGTTTTGTCCATTTCGGACCGTTGCCGGACAGTCTGCAAACACGGCTCTCCGCCGCGGTCGAGGTGTCTGCACGTTATCATCACGCGACTCGTCCGGGCAAGGATCTCGGTGAACTGTTTGAAGAGATGAAACAGTGGTATGTCGACGAGGGCTTTCCTGAAGAGTGGCGTGAACACCACCAGGGCGGCGCCATCGGATATGACAACCGTGAATTCGTAATCTACCCCTTCTTACAGGCGAGCGTCCGTCCGAACCAGGCGTTCGCCTGGAATCCGACAGTACAGGGCGCGAAAGTGGAAGACACGATCATCGCCCATGCCGACAGTACACAGGAGAACGTAACACGGACCGGTCAATGGCCGGAAATCCGTGTGGACGTTGATGGTGAGGTGTACCCGCAACCGGGGATCCTGCTGCGTTGAACCAATGCTCTACATAGAAATCGGAACTTACAGGATGGGTGTCCAAGGGGATGAAGATGACGACACGCAATCGATACCATAAAACAGGATATTCATATCCACTTATTGCCGTACTATTGCTTGCGACAGTTCTGTCGGCGGGCTGCTGCGGGCGAACCGTCACGGTCGCGGTGCTGGTAGAGATCGTTGCCCCTTCATCGCCCGAGACGGGTGCTGTCCTGCGTTGGATTGACCAACAACCCGATCTGGAAAGCGTTTCCTTTACCTTCGAGGAGGACGTTCCCGAGGCGGATGTTCTCTGGATTCACCTTCCTGACAGTACTTCCTGGGCACGTTGGTCCGATCTGCGTGAAGAACTCGCAGATTTTGTGAGAACCCGGCACGATGCCGGCACACCCCTTTTCCTGACCGGGTATGCGACCCTGCTGCCTTCGATCGCCGGGATTGAATCGAACACTCCGGCCGTGCAACAGCAAGAGATCGAGAAGGCTGAGAGCTGGTTTTTTGCACGGAAACGCGGCCTGCAGTCACGTTTCGGGCATCCGGCCTTTGACGGGCTCTTCGGCGGTACCTTCCTGTACGATCCCGGCATAGCTGCTTCAACACCTGTGATCGGATGGTTCGGTGAGGACGCGCCGAAAGAGGGACGAGTGGCTGCCGTTGAAAAGCGCTACATCACAATTGATGCCGACTCGAAACTGATGGTCGAATACGGCGACCTCGACGGGGACAAAGGTCCGATCCTTACGGTTGGTGCGTATACACCCATGTACGGTCCGAACCTGCTGCAATACCGCCTGGATCGCTTCCTGGAGAACTGTCTCACATACCTCGCGAACGGTCCGAAGCGTGGCCAAGCGGTCAGTTGGTGGGCTTTCGACGATCCAGAACCCCTGCGTTTTGAACCGCAGTCGGAGCCTTCTGGAGACAGCGAATCGCCCGCGTGGGCACTAACCGATTCAAGCGACCTGCAGTTCATCGAGCACACACCGGATGAGGACTGGTACAGCCTGGGCGGCCGTCGCACGCTGATCATGGGTGAAGAAAAGGGCGGGATCAGCGAGGTGTGGGTGCATCCCAACCGCCTGCTGAAAGACTTCCATGCGGGGATCCATCATCACGGCGTGGTGTACTGGCTCGATGAAGCTCCGCGCACGGCGTTCATCCGGCCGGAGGCGCTGCACCGTATCTACCGAACCCCGGTGGGTGACGTGGAGGAGATCCTCTTCGCATCCAAAGAGCGAGGCGGTGGGATTGTGCAATACCGTACCCGCAGCAAAGCGGACCTCGTTGTCCGCTATTCCACTGACCTGCGGTGGATGTGGCCGTATGATCATAGGGCCGCCGGCGACCTGCAATACGGTTGGGATCAAAAATGGAACGCACTCTATGTACAGTCAGGTGAGGGTCGGTTTCACGGATTGGTCGGGGCGGACCGTGAGCCCAACCTCGAGCTGACCGGCCCGTACAGAGACATCCTTTGGAAAGAAGACGTGCCGAAGGGTGTGCCTACGCAGCTGAACCAGGTAGCCCATTCCGCACAGTACTCGCTTCAGCCCGACGAACCGTTGACGATAGTCTTTGCATTTTCGAATGAAAACGAGCGTGCGGTTCGCAGCGACTATTTCGAGATGATGCGTAACCCGCTGACCGAACTGAAGGGGCAAATCGAGCATGTCCGTTTTATTCAGGATGCCTATGTCCAAATTACGTCCCAGGACGAAACATTCAATCGTTTATGGCGCTGGAACCTTGTGGGAATCGACAGGTTTGTGACTCGCACGCCCGGTCTGGGAACCGCCCTGGTAGCAGGCTTCGGAACCACGGAACGAGGGTGGGACGGCGGTCACGAGATCAGTGGACGGCCGGGGTATGCCTGGTACTTCGGACGTGACGCCTCCTGGTCGGCGTTCGCGTTCAACAAGTACGGCGATACAGAATCCGTTCGCGAACAGTTGGAGTTTTTCCAGGCGTACCAGGATCTGAACGGAAAGGTTTTTCATGAGCTTTCCACATCGGGATCCGTGCATTTTGACGCGTCCGACTCCACCCCGCTTTACATCATCCTGTTTGCCGACTATGTCCGCACCTCCGGCGATCTCGCATTCCTGCGTCAGAGCATACCTCACCTCGATCTTGCGATGGAATTTCTCGAGTCGACCGATACGAACCGAGACGATTTGATCGAGAATGTGAACGTCGGTCACGGCTGGGTCGAAGGCGGAGCGTTGTGGGGTACGCAGACATCCTTTTACCTTGCCGGACTCTGGGCGAAGACTTTGGAGGATATGGCGTATCTGAAACGACTGGTCGGAGATGAGGAAGCCGCAGCCGGCTATGAAAAGCGTGCTGTACGGGTAAAGAAGACTCTCGACTCCGAATTCTGGAATAAAGACGGTCGGTTTTACTACTTCGGCAAGAACCCGGACGGCAGTTTCAACCGTTCCCGTACGGTACTGCCTGCGGTGAACGGTTCGTTCGGACTGCTGGACGCGGAAAAGATAGTGCCTGTAACACGGGAATTTGCAACCACTGCTTTCTCCACCGACTGGGGTATGCGCATCCTCTCCTCCAACTCTCCAGGCTTCAACGAGCGCGGCTACCATTCGGGCACGGTCTGGCCGCTGTTTACCGGATGGACATCCCTGGCGGAGTATGCGTACAACCGTCCGACTCAGGGCTTCGGCCGGATTCAGGCCAACATGGGCATCAAGCAGCACTGGGCACTTGGTTATGTTGAGGAGGTAATGCACGGCGCATCCTACCGGCCGTCCGGGGTCTGCCCCCACCAGTGCTGGTCGGAGACCAACATCGCTCACCCGGTGATCGCCGGTATGATCGGCTGGCAACCGGATGCGCCCCATGGGACGGCCCGTCTGGCGCCCTCTTTCCCGGTCCACTGGGATACCGTCACCGTGCGCAACCTGCGTGTGGGAGACACCCGGGTGCATCTTAAACTGCTGCGTGACGCCAACCTTACTCACTATGTACTGGCCGCCGATGGACCGTCTGTGCAGGTGTCCTTCGACCCACGCCTGCCGATTGACCAGGATGTGGTATCAGGCGCGGTTGTGGAAGGCAGCGGATCGGATGCAACAGAATCCCCCCTGCCCGGTGACGCGCCGTGGGTTCTTGAACTGAACGGTACACCGATTACGGTCCGGCTGGGGACAAAAGGCGGCATCGGCGTTGTCCCGCCCGAAGTAGAGCTGGATCCCGGCGATACTTCGCACCATCTTCGCATTGTCGATGAAGTTTATCACAAAGGAGTCTTCAGCGTAGTGCTGGAGGGCCGATCCGGAGCGACGGAGCAATTCCGTGTGCGCACATTTGACCGAGCCGTCGGTTCCGCAGTCGGTTGCACGTTGATGTCGATCGAACCGGGCTTGCAGCGTTTCCAGGTCAGTTTCCCGACCGGCCGTGAGGACTACGTGCGTAAAGAGGTAAAGCTGGTGATGATCGGAATGCAGTATAACCATGACACGCACGGTGCAGTAGATCAGGACAGTCGTTTCCCGTTGAAGCCGTAATCCCGAACTTCAAACCCGGTGTTATGATCTGTCAGGTCCGGCAGGGCTCATCAGCTCCGAAGAAGAGATGATTGCTTTGGTTTACGCTCTGCGCGCGCCTCTGGCCTGCTTTGCAACGAAAAGGAGCCTACGGGTTCCTTTTTCTGTCAGCTGCTGCATGACGGATCCAGCTCGACTATTTCATGAATGGCGAGTACATTCTTTCCTAAATATATAACTAACAATAAGATAGTATCGCGCTACACGGGTTTTCTTCGGCACAGATTGTGTCCAAGCCAGACTCATCTATTCATTCAGCCGTCGGACGGTCCCAACTGCGTCATCTGCTTTTGTACCGAAGGATTCGCGGTATTGCACTGGACAGCTTCATCCTTCGCGCCTCACATCTGACGCAGTTTGAACTCGTGAAATATTGGGGCCTGTCTCTCGAGTTCCTTGGTTGCCCTTGCGGTAAGGTGGTAAAAACCATTTAATAGTAACCGTTATCGTTAAGGAAAAAAAGATGCAGCGACGACAAACCAGACAGCGACAGATTATTCGTGATGAATTGATCGCTCATCCCACTCACCCTACGGCGGATGAGTTATACATGCGTGTGAAGGCGAAACTGCCGAGGGTGAGCCTGGGCACGGTCTATCGCAATCTCGAGTTGCTGGTGGAAGAAGGCGCGGCTCGTCGTATCGTCGTAGAGGACGGACCGAAGCGATATGACGGCAACACGGAACCTCATCATCACGTGCAATGCGTTCGATGTGGCGCGACCGCCGATGTGATGGGCGATGCGACTCATTCGAGGACAGGGTCGCTACCGATTCGAGAAGGTTGGGACATCCAGGCCGTTTCGGTGTTGTACAAGGGTTTGTGTCCGACCTGTCGTGCTGAAACCGGCTGAAATCGGCTCTTTGAAAAACGTTTCACATAGAGCGGTGTTAGGCGTTCCGTTCGTTGCGCTAAGCACTCGCATGAGGTACATTGCAGATCAGGATTGACACGGGTGGGCGTGTCAGGAATC
>WJJA01000146.1 GCA_014729955.1 bacterium | reverse complement strand
GCGCCGCCGCCGCGATGGGTCCACATCTGGTGGCTCCAGCCGCTGCCGAGGATGTTCTCCCCGATATAGCCTGCCTCGCGTGCTTCCGCCAGCGCCTCTTCGGTCTTCTGCCACCCTTCGACGAATTCGCCGCGGATGTAAATGTAGGACACCTCGGAGCCGAAGGCGTACGAAGCGATCAGCATGCCCTCGATCAGCTGGTGCGCCGAATGCTCCAGGATCTCACGATCCTTGAAGGTGCCGGGCTCGGACTCGTCCGCGTTGCAGAGCAGGTACTTCGGTTTGTCAACGTTCTGAGGCACGAAGCTCCACTTCAGCCCGGTCGGGAAGCCCGCCCCGCCGCGGCCGCGCAAGCCGGAATCCTTCACAACCTTGATCACGTCTTCCGGCTTCATCTTGTCCTTCATGATCTTCTCCCACACCGCGTACCCGCCGTCGGACTTGTAACCCTCCAGCGTATCCCACTTGCGGGATCGATCCAGCCCCTGAAAGACCTGGTATTCCAATGCCATGAAACGGACTCCTACTTGTGGCCGTTTCCAGCCTCTTTCTTCCAGTTCTCGATCAGCTCGTCCAACTTCTCGACGGTCAGATCCTCGTGGTACTTGTCACGTACCAGCATCATCGGCGCATTGCCGCAGGCGCCGAGGCATTCCACCTTCGTCAGGCTGAAGAGACCGTCCACGGTCACCTCGCCCTCACGAATGCCGTGCTTCTCGTCCAGGTACGCGATCAGGTCCTGCGCTCCGCGGAGGTGGCAGGCGATGTTGTGACAGAACTGCAGGTTGTATTTCCCCACCGGTTTGCGCGGGAAATACGTGTAGAAGGTCATCGCCTCGTACACATGGATCGGCGGCACGTTGATCACCTCCGCCACGTGGTCGCAGGCTTCGCCGTCCACCCAGCCGCGATGCTCCATCACCATGTGCAGGCCCGGCAGAATCGCGGACATCGGGTCCGGATAGTGCCCGACGACCTCCTTCAGCTTCTCCTGCATCTCTTTTGGAAGTTCGTACGCCATCGTGGCGGTCTCCCCTACCGTTCCAGCTCGCCCGCAATCGCGTTCAGGCTGGAAATGCACAGCACGGCATCCGCGATCAGGCTGCCGCGCAACAGTTCTTCAATCGACTGGTAGTAGTAAAAACACGGCGAACGGAAGTGCAGACGGTACGGGTTCGGCCCGCCGTCCGACACACAGTAAAAGCCCAGCTCGCCGTTCGGCGCTTCAATCGCCTGGTACACCTCGCCCTTCGGCGGCCGAATGCCGTGCATGATGATCTTGAAGTGATAGATCATCGCTTCCATGTTGGAATAGACGTCCTTCTTCTCCGGCAGGTAGATCTCCGGCACGTCGGCATGATGGGGACCGTCCGGCAGGTTCTTCGCCGCCTGCTCGATGATCTTCACCGATTGCTCCATCTCTTCCATGCGCACCATGTAGCGGTCGTACACGTCGCCGGTGGTGCCGGTCGGAATCTCAAAGTCGAAGTCTTCGTACGAAGAGAAGGGGTCCGCCTTGCGCACGTCGTACTCCACGCCCGCCGCACGCAGGTTCGGGCCGGTGTAGCCGTAATCCAGCGCACGTTCCGCCGAGATCGGGGTGATGTCACGGCACCGCTCGATGAAAATGCGGTTACGGGTCAGGAGCGTATGAAACTCCTTCAGCACCTTCGGGATCACCTTCACCCAGTTGAGCACATCGTCCGCAAACTCCGGGTAGAGAGGGCGGTCCAGTCCGCCGACACGTCCGAAGTTGGTCGTCAGACGCGCGCCGACCATCTTGTCGAAAATCGTGTAGACCTTTTCGCGCGCTTCCATGAAGTAGAGGAAACCGGTGTAGGCGCCGGCGTCCACACCCAGGATGCCGTTGCAGATCAGGTGGTCGATGATACGGTTGATCTCAAGCATGATCACCCGCACATACTGCACCTTCTTCGGCACTTCGATCCCGAGCAGCTTCTCCGCCGCCAGGATCCAGCCGATGTTGTTCGCCATCGACGACACATAATTCATACGGTCGGTGATGGTGTTGACCTGGGTGTAAGAGTAGTGCTCCGACAACTTTTCAAAACTTCGGTGGCAGTACCCGATGTGGGATTCGCACTCGATGATCCGCTCACCGTCGATCTTGACACGGTTTTCGAAGATGCCGTGCATCGCCGGGTGAGACGGCCCCAGGTTCAGGTCGTACAGCTCCTGTTCCTGCAATTGCTGCTGATCCGCGATCTCTTTATCGATGACCTGCTTAAGCATGGTTGTCGCCCTCCTTCTTGCGGACGGGCTCGCGCTCCTGCTCCCAGGGCGTGCGCGGAAGGATATGGTCCGCCGGCTCCGGCTTGGTACGCTTGGCCATCACCGGTTCACGACGCTTGTTCGAAATCACCGTACCGCGCGGGAACGATCCGCGGTGCTGCCCCTTCACCGGGAAATCCTTGCGAAGCGGATACCCGACGAAGTCGTCCGGGTTCAGCACACGAGTCAATCGCGGGTGCCCCTCGAATGTGATCCCGTAAAAGTCCCACACCTCGCGTTCGCTCCAGTTCGCGCCCAGGAACACCTCGGTCAAGCTGGGGATGGACGGTTCGGAAAATTCCGGCGCCGGGATCTCTTCCGGCTCCTTCTCTTCCTTCTCCGCCTCTTCTTTCGCCTTGGCGACAGCATCCGCATGGTCCGCCTTCGCCTTGGCGATCACATCCTTGCCGACTCCGATCGGTGTTTTCATCCGCATCTTCAGGTTGTTCGCATGCGAACGCAGGTGCACCACCACCTCGTAGCGATGCTCGCCGTTGAGGTAGTCCACCGCCGTGATGTCGATGAAATGGTTGAACGTCCAGGACTCATGTGCCTTCAACCACTTCGGCAGCTCGACATGGATCGACGGATCAATCACCACCACGGGCATGCCGTAGTCGATCCCGGCGTTCAGGATCTTGTCCCCGAACTGCGCCTTGATGTCGTCGAGAAGCTGCTGCTTCTTCTCATCGGTGCTCATCCACGCACCTCCAGACGTTCACGCTGGATCTTCTCCTGCAACTTGGTATAGCCGAGCATCAGCATCTCGGGACGCGGCGGGCAGCCGGGCACATAAATGTCCACCGGGAACATCGTATCGATGCCCTGCACCACGCTGTAGGTATCAAACATCCCGCCGCAGGAAGCGCAGGCGCCCATGCTGATCACATAGCGCGGCTCCGCCATCTGCTCGTAAATCCGCTTCAACACCGGCGCCATCTTGATGCAAATCGTCCCGATCACGATCAGCAGGTCCGCCTGTCGCGGGCTGAAACTGGGACGCTCCCAACCGAAACGACCCTGGTCGTAGCGGGATGACATCGTCGCCATGTACTCGATCCCGCAACAGGCCGTCGCGAACGGCATCGGCCACGCACTGTATTTTCGGGCCCAACCGACAAACGCACTCATGTTGGTGGTGAACGCCTCACCGCCGGGCCACGTCACTTCGCCTTCGTTCACTCCCATTCGAGCGCTCCTTTCTTCCACTCATACAAGAGCCCAATCGTGAGAATGAGCAGGAACACACCCATCGTCCAGAACCCGTACAGGCCAAGCTCACGGAAGTTGACCGCCCACGGGTACATGAAAACCACCTCGAGGTCGAAGATCAAAAACAGCACCGCCACGAGGTAAAATTTAACCGAGAAACGCTTTCGGCTGTCGCCGACATAGTCGACACCGCATTCATACGTATCCTGCTTCACGGGCGAAAAACGTTTCGGTCCGAGTAGATGGGATGCAATCAGCGAAATGATCGCAAACCCGCCCACGACGAGGAATGTGATCAGGATCGGGACAAAATCCTGTGGCGTCATACGGACTCTCCTGCCACACGGCACACCGTACGGGTGCCCTTTCATGCAGGGGTTCCAGCAACCCCCGCCCCATGTTTCGTTTGTAACAAAGCCGCCTGCAGCCGTCCGTCATGACCGGGAATACGAAGCTGCTGCTCATGCCCCGCGTTTGTTAGGTCGGCAAAACACTTGTAAAACCGACATATCCGATCCGGAGACAACGGCAAGTACCGCACAAGGTAGGAAGCATCCAACAGGCGGGCAAGCGCATAATATGTTCATTGTTTCACATGCTGAAATTGTCGCCTTCTGCGGTCATATTCATAATGCTTTGATTTTTCAATTTTTCAGTTGTCCTTTTTACAAACAACTCAATAATGTCCCTCGGAGAACGTCTTCCCCCCTGCCGAAATTGTCTCCCTTGTCTCCCTGTTCTCTTCCCACCGCCGGAACAGTCGTTCCGTTCTGTCGAGTGTTACAGCGAGAGGCAGCACGGGGTTGTGCGTCTCAGACACAGTCGCTGACGCCGGGGAGCCTGTCCGTGAGAGGTAGACCGACGTCGCTGACGCCGGGGAACACTCGAACACCCCCTGAAGTAGAGCGGCAGGCATCCCTCCATCCAGGCCAACGTCTTATACCAGCAGCTCGAGTGCCATATGACGTTCGCCGCTGAAGTCAACCACACGGGGGGTGATCGCCGATCCGACGGTGTTTTCCAGCAGGATAATCACCGGCTTGGACTGGTCGGTTTCATTCGCCTCCTTGATGACACCGACATACCCTTCGTACGCCCCGGACGCGTTCTTGCGAATTTTGACCGTGGCACCGACCGGATAGCACTGCACCACCTGTGTGAGCGCGTTGACCACGTGAGGGTTGAACATGCGCCCGCCCTCATTGATCACCTTGATGATCGCCTCGGCCGGTTCATATTTTCTTCCGTCGATATGCCCGCTCAGAAGGTTGTCGTAATGGTTGGCGACCGCGAGAATTTCCGCGTATCGGTGCATGATGCCCGACTGGGGAGGCGCGGGGGCGTTGGGAGGGCGTGTGCTGGAACGCATCCGTTGCGGGTAGCCCTGGCCGTCATAGCGTTCGTGATGCTGAAGCACCACCGCCTGCTCAACGAAACCGTCCGGTGATGAACCGGCCAGGATCTTCATGGAATAGACCGGGTGCTCACGCAGGATCATGCGCTCATCACGTGTCAACTCCTTCGGGGGCTTTTCCGCCAGTTTCGGGAAGGCCATCTTCCCGATGTCATGCAGCATGCAGGCGGTGCCCATTACCTTCAGTTCACGGTAATCAAAGCGAAACTTCTGCGCGATCAGGATGGAAAGAACAGTCGTGTCGATGGCGTGCTGATAATCCGCGCCCGCATCTGCCTTCATCGGCAGGGAAGTAAACATCGAGACATGGTTGTCCACGATCTCATCGAGAATCGAGGTCACCTGGTTGCGGATCGACGGCATTTTGATCAGGTTGGCAACCTTGTCTTCTTCGTTGAGGCGACGCTTGATCTCCTCAGGGGCCAGCTTTTCGAACGCGAGATTGTCCTTGCAGCCTTTGAACTGCTCGGCAAGTGCAGCGTTTGCCTGCTGACGGATGGTGTCATCGATGACGTCTTGAGGTTTGACGTCCTCGGTGAACTCATCCATCACATAGACGAAGGTATAGCCCTGCCTGGCGATTTTACGGATCATGTCCTCGTTCAGACTGAAGCCGGAAGACAGAAGCAGCTCGCCACGCTCGTTAAAAAGGCTCTTGCCCAGTGTGTCACCGGGCTGCAGCCGTTCAACGTTCACAATGCGCATGAGATAACGGCCCGTTGCGTATCAATCAATGACGCAATGTACACGACCGATTCCGGAAAGTTCAAGAAAAGCGGAGCCTGACCCGAAGTTCGCCTACACCGGAGCGTGCACAAGTTCCAGTTTCATGAACTTTTCCCGCCCGAAATCGACCTCAATCGGCTTGATCGGGGATCCGGATGCATCTTCCATGAGAAGAATTACCGGTTTCTGGGCGTCACGCGGATTGGTGCGCACGATGACTCCCAAATACTGCTGATATTTTCGACTCGAATTTTGCACAATACGCACTTGCGATCCGGGTGGAAAGACATGGAGAGTCTCACTGAGATGCTGTACCACTTCGAGATTCCACCAGGATCGCGCTTCACGGCTTAATCGTGCCATTGCATCGACAGCATCTTCCGGTGGTCGCACACTCAGGCCGCGCAGATACTGATGAAACGCATTGACCGCCGCCATTATCTCTGCATGCCTGTAGATCCGCCCGCTGCCCGGTTCGGCACCTTTTCCTTTCTCCGGGGTAACTCCAAGCCCCGTCAAGGTCAGAGGACGACCGCTGCCGTCCAGATGCTCGTGATGATGCAGAACCGTTGTCTGCATCTCCAGTGCCATCGGTTCCGTACCGAGGAGAAGCAGGGCAGAGTAGACTGCATGGTCACGCAACCCCTGCCTTTCCTCCGCACGGTCCGGTCGTTCCTTCGGACGCGCCTGCGGTAGTATCCAGCGACCGGCATCGTGAACCATCGCGGCGGATGCCAGCGATTCCAGCTCGAACCACGGCAGCTTGAACTGCAGCCCGATGATGACACACAGGAAAGCCGTCTGGATCGCATGCTCCGCCTCAAGGTCGCTGAACTGCCATTCCGCACAACTTGCCAGCAGAGCGGCATGCCTGCTGATCACATCGTTCAGAAGAGTATCGATCCGGTTTGCCACATCCGGTATCAACAGGGTCGCCTTGCGAGGATCGGTTCCTCGCAAGTCATGCAATATCTCTTCACTCCGGACATACTGCAGCGCTCCAGGCAGCATGCCGATCACATTTCCTTGAGTGAGACGGTATTGGACAGCACGTTTCACCAGGGTGCGGATTTTCTCTTCAGGGATCTTCTCGCCCCGCTGCGCTTCCCAGATGGCATACGACGGTCGCCCGATGTCTTCCAGCAAACCAAGATCACGTTTGCTTAAACGATGCCCGGATGCCAGCACAACCTCCCCCTCGGGGCTGAACAGGCTCTCGCCGAAGACATCGCCTTCCCGGATTTCGTCAGTCGGAATGGTTTTCATCTTCCCACCTTCCATATTCAAACCTCAATCAGTCAAAATTACAACAAAACCAAAAGGAATGCACTTCCGGATTTCACGACAGTCGGCCATTGGGGAGTTCTGTGTTTCGTATATTTTGGATTATCACAATCTTTGTTTCGCAGACCTGAACCGCACAGAGAGATCCTGACTTCGGTTTTCAGCAGTACCTGTTTCATCGTCTACGCTCTCCCTGTGACAGGCATCACTTGTAAAACAAAGAGTTCCGGTCTATATTGGCTATTCGAGACTGCATCGGGGGCGCATCTCCACATTGATTTGCGATCTCGATGCCGTCTTTTTGCCCTTCCCGCAACGGGAGGGCATGTTCTATTCTTGGGATTCCGGGGCCGGGTGTACGGATCATCGGAAATCAACGAACAACCTGTTTCGAGCAACAAGCCAGCAAAGGAAGTCGGGCATGAAAGACCGGATTGATGCGGTTCGTCAAAAGCTTGAAGACGAGATCAACGAAGTGCGCCATGAATTGGAAGTGGACCTTCCGGTGCGTATTGAAGAGGCACGCAGCAAGGGGGATTTGTCGGAGAATGCCGAATACGAGTCGGCCAAGGAACGGCAGGGATACCTCCACGTGCGCATGGCGCAACTGCAGTCACGACATCAGAAGCTTTCAAGCATCAATCTGGATGATATCGATCCCAATTCCGTAGGGCTTTATTCGACGGTGGAAATGAAAGAAACCGGCAACGGCAAGCAGGTTACCTATGAGTTGGTCCTGCCGGAAGAGATGGATATCAAGAAGGGGCGAATCTCGATCATGTCCCCGATCGGTCAGCAGTTGCGTGGGAAAACCGCGGGCGATGTGTTTACCATCGAGATTCCCGCCCGTTCCTTCGAAGTGGAGATTCTTGGCTTTACCAACATTCTCGGTGAAGAATTCAGCGCATCGTAAGGCGCACCAAAGACTTGCACATCCGACAGCGGCAACGTAAGTTGCCGCTGTTTCTCTCTTCACGATCCTCCGTAGAAGGGAAGGTCAGCTGCGGCCCGATGTGTCAATCAACCATCCCGGCCGGTCGTATTGCGCATTCGACAGGACTTCCGACGAGACATGAAAAGCATTTCGTTGCAATGGCGTGCGCTTGGTGCGATGCTTTCCGAGCGCTTCAGGTTTAAGAACGGCTCCGATGTGCAGGGCGGCGAATACCGCACCAACATGCTGCTGGCATTGATCATCGGGATCGCCGGCGGATATGGTGCGGTCTTTTTTCGCGGTGCCATTTCTTTTGTCACACGCCTTGGGTACGGCGCAACCATGCTCACGGTGGACTATCTCGAGTCCCTCCCATGGTGGATGCGTCTGACAATCCCGGTGGCAGGCGGGCTGATCGTCGGACCGATTGTCACCAAGTTTGCTTCGGAAGCGAAAGGACACGGTGTACCGGAAGTCATGGCGGCGGTGGCTGTACGCGGGGGCATCATTCGGCCCCGGGTAGCAGCCGCAAAGGTGGTTGCATCTGCCGTGTGCATCGGCTCCGGCGGATCGGCCGGGCAGGAAGGACCGATCGTACAGATCGGCTCGTCGATAGCATCCGCTCTCGGGCAGGTGTTCAAAGTGTCACCGCGACGGCTGAAAACCTTTGTCGGCTGCGGTGCGGCGGCCGGTATCGCCGCAACGTTCAACGCCCCCATCGGGGGGATGCTGTTTGCGTTGGAAATCATCATCGGCGAGTTCGGTATCGCCCAGCTCTCCCCCATCATTGTCGCGTCCGTGGTGGCCACTGCGATCAGTCATATGCACCTGGGCGACCACCCGGCCTTCGCGGTGCCGGAATACCATCTGCAAAGCCCGTTCGAGCTGATCCATTACGCCATGCTCGGTGTGGCGGCAGCCGCCGTCGGAGTAATGTTCATCCTGTCGCTGCATTCTTCCGAGGATTTTTTCAACAAGCTAAAAATTCCCGCCTGGATCAAACCCGCGATCGGCGGATTGATCGTTGGTACACTTGGCGCGGTCGGTTTGCCTCACATTCATGGGGTCGGATACGATTTCATCGAGCAGGCGCTGCTGGGAGAGGCGCCGCTGATGATGCTGGTGATTCTCGTGTTCGCAAAGATCGCCGCGACCAGCGCTACCCTCGGGTCCGGCGGCTCCGGAGGGATTTTCGCGCCGTCGCTCTTTATGGGTGCCATGCTCGGAGGAGTGGTCTGGTACGGTGCCCATTATCTAACACCGGATCTTGTCTCCCCGAACTACGGTCCCTATGCGCTGGTCGGCATGGCGGCAATGGTCGCCTCCACCACGCGTGCACCGCTGCAGGCTATCATCCTGCTGTTTGAATTAACAGGCGGCTATGCGGTGATTCTTCCGCTGATGCTTTCATCCGTGATCGGCGTGTTGATCGGCAACCGCCTCTTCGGTGAAAGCATCTACACCATCAAGCTGAAGTCGAAGGGGATCCTGCTGAGACGCGGGCGGGAGATCAATGTGCTTCGCGGCATTTTCGTCAAAGATGTCATGCGCACCGAACTCCACACCGTGCCGGACAACATGCGTCTGCGCCCTCTGATCGACTTCATTTCCGCCGACACACGTCATACCAGCGTGTTCGTGCTGGATTCCGAGCAGAAGCTGAAAGGTGCCATTTCGTTTCATGAGCTGCGGCGTGTCCTGTTTGACATCGAAGCGCTGGAGCCGGTCCTGGTGGCCGATGACATCGCCAATTACGACGTCGCCCATGTCAAACCCGCCGACACCCTGGATGTCGTGATGAGGCTGTTCGCACGACAGGATATGGACGAGCTGCCGGTGGTGGATCCGGACGATACGAGGAAACTGATCGGCACCATCCATCGTGCCGACGTTGCGGATGCTTATCACAAGGAAGTGCTGAACCGTGACCTCGTCGGAACTGTCGCGACCAGTTTCTCCATGCTCGACAAGGTTTCTCATGCCGGTTTAGCGCCGGGTTATTCGATGGCGGAAATCGAAGTGCCGGCTCACTACGTCGGAAAGGATCTGCGCCGGCTCGACCTCCGTAATAAAGACGGCCTTGAGGTACTGCTGGTTCGGCGCCACACACCAGGATCGGGCTCCGGCATGGAAGGCATGGTGCCCTCTGCGGATATTGTCCTGCAGGCCGGCGATGTGTTGCTCGTCAGTGGAAAGAAAGAAGCGGTGGAACGACTCGCCCACCGTTAATACGGCTACCGCCGGGCTCACATGTGCCGTTCAAAGGTGTACTGGAACAGCTTCAGGTATTCGCTCCAGGCAGCCTCGAGGGCTCGCATATGGAACAGGCCCGGGAGAAAGTCAGCCCAGCCAACCTTGTAATCATAGTAAAGCTCAGCCGGACAGGGAATCGGATCATAGCCGGCATCGCGAAACATCCACAGACTTCGCGGCATATGGTACGCTGAGGTGACCAGCACCAGCCGGTCTGATGACAGATAAGGGCGAACACCCTCAGGATGGTGAATTGTGCGGAAGGAATGGTTGTCGTGGTACAGCTC
>WJJA01000145.1 GCA_014729955.1 bacterium | reverse complement strand
TGGCAAAGCCGATGTTGAAACGCGTTACACGGGCGCTCTGGTGCAAACGTTTGCTGTAACGCTCGAGGTGATAGCGTTCGATGATATCGAGGACCGGTTCGACCATCCCGGCGAATTCCTCTGCCAATTCGCGGAATGCTTCAGTGTGCTCGCGTGCCTTGTTCTCGACCTTCTCTTTGACTGTCTTGAATGAGCCTTCGGTAAGGGCAAGGGCGAGAAACTCAGGGCGTTTTCGCACCGCCTGGTCAAAGTACTCAACGGCTTTTTCATGATCGCCGAGCCGGCCGTACATGCGCGCGATATCAAACAGCATCGGCGAATCAAGCGGACCGGCCTTCGCGGCCTGCAGAAGGGTATACAGGGCGTTTTTATACTGCTGTTTTCCTTCATGGCAAATCGCGAGGAATTCCAGAGCAAGGTTTCGGAAGTGTCGTGCATCCTCGGTCGGGGGAGTTTGCGCAGCCTTTTCGAAATATTTCATTGCGAATGTGACATTCTTCTTTTTCTTCAGATAGAGAAAACCGATAATCATCAAAAGGGCGAAATGGGACCGATTCAGTGAGACCAGTCGCAACAGCTCTTCGAAGGAGTCGTGATCGCCGTCCGCTTCGAAGCGGTCACGTGCCTGCCTGATTTGCATACCCAGGGATGGATTCGGAGAATCGAGCAGCCGATGGAAGGTATCGGTCTGCTGCTCGAGTACCCAGCGCAGGGTCAGGTTGGTCACATAGAGTGTGCCGGTGACCTGCTTCAGCTCTTTGATTGTAAAGGCACCGGACTTGATCAGTTGGAGGGCTTGCTTCGCCTGTTCTTTATACGTTTCCGCTGCCGCACGCAATTCGGCAGCGAACTGGGGGTCGGTTTCGACTCGCTCCAGTGCATGGGATTCAAACCGTTCTTCCATCAGGCGGGAAAAATACGCCAGGATGGCGCGCAGACGCTCCAGCAAGGGTGCGCCGACATCCACCTGCACTTTCTCGGATGCGGCCGCACGGTGCTCACGGTTTGCCTGTGTCTCATTCGGCATGGTGAAATCCCGGTAGTGGAACAACGTCATATAATACGAGTTTATCTTTCAGGATGCATGTGTTCCGGCTCACGGTACCCGCTCGAATCTGTCTTATTGCGCGGGTCGCGGTGACGCTGACGTGTCGTATTTAGCAGCAGAACACTTGCATACAGCCTGCTCGCCGGATGGCCGGCTCTGAAAGGCTCACATTTGCTTCCGCAGTATCGCTTCCCCATTTTATACTATTCAGCACTCAATTCGACAATTCATGTTTTTCCAGCATTTGGTACAAGGCTTCACCAGGCCGACAATGGAGGTATGTCATGGCACGCTTGACCGTACTGACGTTGCTGCTCGCACTGCTCACCGTGACGGCTGCGTCGGCCGCTTGGGTACAACTGGACCCTGCGGCACAGAATTCTCCCGGACTTCACGTTCAGGAACGGGGTGATGAAATCGAGGTTCACTGGTCCCTGGAGGGTTTTACCCGCAACCCGGCAACGGGGCAGGTCGCCCTGAATCTGGAGAACAACCGGGTGATCCAACGGGATGACATGATGCCGGTGACCGGCGGTTTTGTGTCGTTGCCGTGGGCATGGAAGCAGAACTGATTGTCCGCGGCGGAACCGTGGTGCCCTATTCGATGGAATTGGACGAAACGGGCGATCCTGTCGCGCTGGCGGAAGCGCCGGCGTTCACATGGGCCGATCTCGGAAAATCCATGATCTGGCGCGACATCACTGTTGCCCCCTTGACCATCGAGCCGGTACAGACCTCCGAAAACGGCACGCTGTGGTCGGTGACAGAACTTGAGCTGGAAATCCGCACTGCCGGCCGTATGGCCGACGCCCCGCCGCAACCGGATCGTCCTGTATCCGAAGCCTTCTACCCGGTATACCAATCCATGTTGTTGAACGGCCTGGACGAACTCGGCGAACGTCGTGCCCATCGCAAGGGCACGTACATGATGATGGTGCCCGCCCAGTACTCGTCCGTGATTGACGGCTACGTCGACTGGAAAACACGTCTGGGTTATAACGTGGTCGTGGAACTGCTCCCGCCGGGTGTTACCGTCAGTGACATTCAGAGCATCATTGAAGATGCCTGGGAGAACCTCGATCCCACGCCGGACTATGTGCTTCTGCTGGGCGACGAGGGACGCGGGGCGACCCTTCCATCGCATATTGTACGCAACCCTCTCTATACCGAGGAAAACGACGCCACAGACTGGCCGTATGTGACGCTGGAGGGTGACGACTATCTGCCGGAGATGTTCATCGGGCGCATGACGGTCGGCAGTGCGTCTGAAGCACGCAAGGCTCTGCAGCGTACGATCGATTACGAACAAACGCCCCATCTGATTCCCAACCCCGACCGCTGGAATCATGTCACACTCGTCGCGGCGAACTATTCGGAATCCAGCCTTCCTCCTCTAACGCCGGTGGCTACTTCTCAATGGCTGGGTGAACATTTTGAGAATGACTGGGGCATTACCGATGTCGACACCCTGTTCTGGCGCCAAAGCGGCCGCCAGATCAGCCCGAGCATGATTCAGAACGATATCAACCGCGGCACGATGTTCGTTACGTATCGCGGATGGGGCAATTCAAGCGGTTGGGTACGACCCAGTTTTGAAAATGCCAACGTCGATGAGCTGCAGAATTTTAGCCAGCTTCCTGTGGTCACCTCGTTTGTCTGCAACACCGGGGACTTCGCTTCGCCCGCGAACGGTGACAAAGCATTCGGCGAACACTGGATTACCGCCGGCAGCCTGAATTCACCCACCGGTGGTGTGGCGTTTGTCGGTCCGACCGACCTTCATACGAACACACGATACAACAATATCCTGCTGTCGGGCTTTTACTACGGTGTCTATGAAGACAACATGCTGCACATTTCGCAGGCGCTGATGAAGTCCAAAACCGAGCTTTGGCTCGGATTCCCGAACGAGCGTGAGGTGGGCGGTCTTCCGAACAATGCCAGCGTGGTACAGTTCTACTGGTCAGTGTACCATGTCCTCGGCGATCCTTCGCTGCAGATGTGGCGCTATGAGCCGCGGAACTTTACCATCAACGGCCCCTCTTCCGTCGAACACGGACAAGCCGACCTGACCTTCACAGTACGCGATGAAGCGACCGGCCGTGTGCTTCCCTATGCGTATGTGCAGGTGATGCAGGACGGGGAGATGCTGGACGGTCTTTCCACGGACGAGTCGGGCAGGGCTGTGCTGAACATGACCGATGCCGAGCCGGGTGAGCTTGAAGTGACCGTAACACGGGGCGACTACGAACCGTACGAGTTTACCCTTTCGGTGAACCAGGTGTCCAACATGGTGGGCGTGGACAGCTGGACGCTCGATGCCGGCGCGGACGGTATGCTCAACCCGGGTGAAACCGCTGACCTGGTGGTTACACTCGCCAACACCGGTACCAGCAACCAGTCGAATGTGAGTGCGGTACTGTCGAGCAATTCTCCGAATGTGACGGTGGATCAGGGCAGTGCCTCCTTCGGGGCAATCAATGCAGGCGCTACAGCGGACAACGCCTCCGCACCCTTTACCGTCACCATCGGCACACCCATTGAAGACGGAACCGAACTGGAATTCATGCTGGATGTGGAAGGCTCCGCGGGCGGACCGTTCTCCCATACGTTCTACCTTCCCGTTTCAGAGGCGAAACTGCTGTTTGCAAGCCATGACGTGACTGCCGGCAACTATCAGCCCGGCGGCACGGCATCGATCAATCTCACCTTTGAAAATGTCTCCGACACGGATGCTGAAGCGGTCAGTGTCACCATTGAACCGTGGGACGAGGCGGTTACGATGACCACGGCAACCCGCAACATCGGCAACATCCCTGCGGGCGGTGAAGGTACCACAATGAATCCGGTTCAGCTGGAGGTGAACGCCGATACCTACAGCGGTCGTGTTGTGCAGTACCTGGCGGTATTCTCGAGCGGCGGGGAGGTGATCGACAGGACGCTGTTCTCGATGTCACTGGAAGGCGTGCAGACGACCGACCCGCTGGGACCGGACAGCTACGGTTATTTCGCATACGACAACACCGACACCGCCTGGGACGAAGCGCCGACTTATGACTGGCCCGGCCTCGGCGATTCCGGCGCCGACCCCGCGGGCGAGCTTGCGGACGATGAACTGTTCTATACCCAACTGCCGTTTGATTTCCAATACTACGGTGAGACTTACAGTGCGGGTACGACGATTACGATCAGCTCCAATGGCTGGATTTCCTTTACAGAAGAAGGGAATTATACCCGTCTCTACTTCCGCAACTGGCACCTTCCTTCGGTGCTCGGCCCGACCACTATCATCGCGCCGTTCTGGGATGACCTCTGGGCGCATGAAACTCCCGGCGGCACCGGAGTTCCGCAGGAAGTGTACACGCTGCACGACGAGGTGAACAATACCTTCATTGTCGAGTGGCCGAACGCCACCCTGCGTTTCGGAAACGACAGTAACGTGTTCCGTGCAGAGTTTGCGGTCATCCTGTTCGACCCGGCGCATCACACCACCCCGAGTGGGGACGGTCCGATCGAGTTTCACTATCGTGAAGCCGACAACGTCGACGAGACAAACAACGGCGCGTCTGTAGGTCTGGAAGGTGAAAACCACGAGCTGGGTATCGAGTACACTTACGGACGTAACTATCCAGCGGCAGCGGCCCCGATCGAAGGGGGCCGTGCGATTCGATTCACCACCACACCGCCCGACAACCTGAACGACATCGGCATCGAAACCCCGGAGGCACTTCCGACGGAATTTGCGGTTCACCCGGTGTATCCCAACCCGTTCAACAGCACCGCGCGCATCCGTTTTGATCTGCCCGAAGCTGCGAACGTCCGTGTGGCACTCTATAACACACTCGGCCGTGAAATTGCTGTGCTGACGGACGGCGAGATGAGTCCCGGCTTCAAGCAGCTGAGCTTTGATGCCGCGAGCTACAAGCTGTCGACCGGTATGATGTTCCTGCGCGTGCAGGCAAACCAGCACCAGGCGTGGCAGAAGATGCTCTTCGTGAAATAAGGAAGCCTCACAGCAGGACAGAGAATGGCTGATACTACTACGCCCGGCAAAGCATACGTTGCCGGGCGTTTTTAGAGGCGTGCGCGGCAGCGCATTCACATAACACGAGCCGGGTAAGCTTACCCGGCTCGTGATTGGATCTCATGGAATCACCGATCAAGCCTTGGTATTGATCGTGTATTGTTCCTTGAGACGGTGGAAGTTATCCCGGAAATGCTGCCGTACCGCCTCTTCCGCCAGTTCATGGCGTTGGATGTCATGGCGGGCGTCGATCATTTCACGCATCACCGTGATCGGCGGTTTGGCGTGTTGCTGGGTCCAAGGCTGCTTCTCTACCCTTGGAGCGGCTTTCTTTATGTTCACCGGCAACGAACCGGGGTTCGACTCGGAAGCGTTGATGCTCATGATTCTCCTCGATGCTGGTCCTTCCTCTTCATTATCGGCAGGGAGTTCCCTGATGTTTAGCCCGAATATTTCATGAATGAGGAAAGCGATCTATGGTAAGTGATTGTTTTTAAAAGAAGATGCCCCCACCCAGTTTGTCACTTCTTCCCGGCGACGGTTTGTACCTTGAAGTAAAAGAGGAAAACTCATCTATTCATTCCCCCTTCGGGCGGTCCCAACTGCGTCATCTGCTTTGTTGCGAAGGATTCGCGGTATGGCAATACAGCTTCATTCTTCGCGCCTCACATCTGACGCAGTTTGAACTCGTGAAATATTCGGGTTAGCCGCTGTTGAAAGCGAACCCTCAGCGATAATTCGTGATACATGTCATGTGTGTGAAGACAAATGAAATGGTATATTGCAATGATACGAAAAGACCGAGGGAGTCATCATGGTACGGTTGCCCCATGCATCGCTGATTGCCGTTCTCTTGCTCGCACTGCCGTTTGCCCTACTTGCACAAACCAGTATCGAACCGGACGAGATTCCGAGCGAACCGGGATCGGCGTTCCATTTCCACTCGAAGACCGCGACTATGCCGGATTCGGGTATCATCGTTGACATCGATCCTCCCGGAGGGAATTACCAGTGGGATTTCAGCGAGGGTCCGGAGGATACGGTGGTCGTTGACTCATTGCTTGTAATTGATGAAACCCCGTTCGGCGAAGAATTTCCGAATGCCACACGAGTGGTCCTGGGCAGCGGTTTCGGTGGATTGCAGATTGGTGGATCGATTTACCGGTATGAAGCCATAGCCGATACCGGCTGGTACATCATCGGCCTTGGGATTCCCTTCGGCGAGGATGGCCTCGCAATTCCGCTCGCACTGCAACTCGGTCCCATGCCGCTGACTTTTGAAGAAGAATGGGCCGTTGCCGATACGTTCGAGTACATCTTCCGACCGGATACTGCACAAACCGATTACAAGATCGAATTGATAGCCGGTGGAATGAACGAAGTGGATGCCTGGGGAACGGCCGAGTTTGACGGCGGACAGGAACCGGTCGATGTTCTACGGATCCACAGTTCCCTTGGCATGGAGCTTCATCTTTATGTGTGGGTTGAAGTATGGCCGTTCCCGGGATTCTGGTTTGAAGTGCCCTTGCCGGAAGGCATTCCGGACGAGATCGAAACGACCCAAAGCTACATGTTCTACGCACCGGACCTGGGCGAGATCGCTACGATCTCCTCCTTCCCCGGAGAACAGAATGCTCAGTTCGACACGGCGATGACCGTGCGACGACGATTCGACCCGCTGAATCATACACCCGAAAGCGGACCGGTATTACCGGAGACCATTACGCTGTCACCGGCCTATCCGAACCCGTTCAACGCCGTTACGCAGGTTGGATTCACGCTTCCACGTTCGATGTCGGTTACACTTCGAGTTGTCGATCTGCTGGGACGTGAGGTGACTCGTCTCGCCGAGGGGCGCCAATCCACAGGGTACCATGAAGTTCAGTGGAACGCGGGAAGTGATCCAAGCGGTGTCTATTTCATCCGCCTCGAGACGCCCGTCGCGGACCGAACACGAAAGGTGATTCTGCTGAGGTAATGGCTGCCGTTCATGACAACAAACGAGCCCGTCCTGTGTTACGGAGACGGGCTCGTCATCGTAGCCCGCGTATTTCACGAGTTCAAACTGTGTCAGTTGTGAGACGCGAAGGATGAAGCTGTATTACAATACCGCGAATCCTTCGGAACAAAGCAGATGACACAGTTGGGACCGCCCGAAGGGGGAATGTAAAAATGAGTATGGCCTGGACACAATCTGTGCAGGAGAAAAACTGTATGTCGTGACATTATCTTATTGTTAATCTATCTTTTAGAAAAGAATGCTCTCTCCATTCATGAAATATTCGGGCTAAAGTCGTATGATATGCAGGATCGATTCCTGCTTCGTCGATACAAATCATGCCAGTGACAGTTGAGGACGGACCCTGCAGCCTGCCGAAAGCGAGGTCGGCGGGGGAGCCTCAACCGAGGGCAATGGGAGCCGGGCGCTTGATCGGCCTACAGGGAGAATCACAGTCCGATAAGAATGCTGAAATCAGGCGAATGACGCCGTTGCATGCCTCGTTCAAATCTTGCGGAGGAAGAATCCAAGCTCTGCGTAGAGCAAAGAGAAGCTAAGCGCGAGCTTGCTCTTCATCTTCCGAGTCTTCGAAATAGCCCATATCTCCGAACTTGGCTACGCGACGGTCGATCAGCTCATCCACTGTATACGCGTTCAGATCCTCCAGCGCTTCCACGATGGCTTTCTTCGCTGCACCTATTGCTGTTTCCCAGTCCTGGTGGGCGCCGCCGGTAGGTTCGGGAAGTATGGTATCGGCAATACCGAGTTCTTTGAGATCGCCGGCGGTGAGGCGAAGGGATTCAGCCGCTCTGTCGGCCATGGCGGCATCACGATAAAGAATAGAGGCGCACCCTTCCGGGCTGATCACCGAGTAAATGGAATACTCGAACATGATCACCTTGTCGGCTACCGCCAGCGCCAACGCACCACCGGATCCGCCTTCACCGATCACCACCGTAATAATCGGCACCTGCAGGCGGCTCATCTCAAATAGATTCCGGGCAATCGCTTCGGCTTGTCCACGCTCTTCCGCGCCAAGTCCGGGGTAGGCGCCGGGAGTATCCACCAGCGTAATCACCGGCCTGTTGAATTTCTCGGCCAGTTTCATCACACGCAACGCTTTACGGTATCCTTCCGGGTGCGGCATACCGAAATTGCGGTAAAGGTTCTGTTTTGTGCCGCGACCTTTCTGGTGGCCGATGATCGCGACATTCCACCCCTGGATGGTCCCGAAACCGGACACGATGGCGTGATCGTCCGCAAAGGTGCGGTCGCCGTGGATTTCCTGGAAACGTTCCGTCATGCCGGCGATGTAGTCGAGGGTGTAGGGCCGGTTGGGATGACGGGCCAGCTGCACCTTTTGCCAGCGTGTAAGACTGGAAAAGACTTCCTGGCGCAGGGTATGCGCTTTTTCTTCCAGCTGGACAATCTCTTCGGAAATATCGACGCCGTCGTCCTCCGACAGCTTCCGCATTTCCGCGATTTTCCGTTCAAGTTCTACGACCGGTTTTTCGAAGTCAAAAACAAATTCTCTCATCGTTTCCTTACCCTCATGGATGGTCCACGTGGATTCGCAAGACGGCTGAGCAGCGGACCGCCGAGATCCAGCTCAAGGAGGGGAACATCGCCCTCCGGGTCGTACCCCTCCGGAATCACCTGCACATTCACCCCTTTCGCGGGGTTGGCAGAAACCAGCTTCACAATCTTTTCATAGCTGCCCGATTTCGAGGAGAAAAACGCTTCCTCAATATGTTCTTCCTCGGCAATCTGTGCAAAATCCTTGGCCAGGCCAAGCACCGGTAGTCCGCAGGGAGACTCACCGATATGTTTCGGATCATACACCAGCCACCCGATTGCTCGCAGGCCCGGTTGGCGACCGTTCTGCAAGTATTCCATCACCGATCGGCTGGTGTCATCCAGTCCGATCACCACAGCCCGACGAGCCTGGGGTCGCGACACCGCCATGCGAACCAGGCCCCGCCATCCGAGCATCAACAGGGGAACGGCCACGGCCGTACCGACAATCACCAGGCGACTGAAAGCAATAGACTTAACAAAGTAGGCGCTCGTCGAGACGATCGCAAACCCTGCAAACATTCCAAGCAAAATGGGGATCGGACGGTGCCCTCGCCCTCGGTATACTCCCATTGCTGACAATGTGCCAAGGGTAATCAGGGCATACAGCACGCTCACCAGGTACATCTCTCGAAACACAAATTCACCGAACTTGATATGGTATCCGAAAACGAACGACACGAGGATAATGATGAAGTCAATCAACATCGGTACCCAGACGGTCGCGCGTTTTCGCAATCGAGCGGCAATCTCACTTAAATAGATGCCGATCTCGATACCTGCTGTGGAGATGGGGTTCCCTGCGAAGTGTTTCCTTGCGAATATGCGCATCGCATTGTAAAAATGTCGTTCCCGGTCCGTATCGCTACGGCGTGTCGATTCGCCCTTGTAGTGAATGATCTGAGTTGTGGGAACGTAATGCACTTTCCAGCCGGCCTTTGATATCGAATAACACCAGTCGATATCTTCACCGAACATGAAGTAGTCTTCATCCAGGCCGCCGACCGCTTCGTACGCCTCACGACGCACCATCATCGCGGCACCGGTCAGCGATTCCACCTCGTGCACTTCGTCAGGATCCAGATGACCCAGCTCGTAATAGTTAAACGCTTTCGAGCGGGGAAACATGGTACTGAGACCGCTCAACTTGCAGAACGCCACCCATGGAGTAGGCAATCCGCGTTTTGCGGCCACCTGGAAGCTGCCGTCACGATTGAGGAGTTTCGGTCCGGACGCTCCGGATTCAGGATGCTCATCCATGAATCGAACGAGCGTGGTAAGCGTATCTTCCTGCAGGATGCAATCGGGATTCAGAATCATCAGGTATCGCCCTTGCGCATCGGCAAGAGCGAGGTTGTTCGCTTTCGCAAAGCCCAGGTTCTCGCTCTGGGCCATCAGAGTGACTTGCGGAAACCGTTCCCGCACCATCTCCGGGGCACCGTCGCTCGAAGCGTTGTCGACAACAAACACCTCCATGTCGAGGCCGTCCCCGGCCCGAAACACCGATTCGAGAGTGGCGGCGAGGAATTCTCGTGCATTGTAGGACACGATGATGACGGACAAGTCCTTCAATGAACGCCCCCGAAGATTGACATCAGACGCAGCTTCCACACCAGCACGGCCGCTTCGATCATGATCTTCCTGTCCATCTTCGACTGCCCTTCAGCGCGCTCAATAAAGACAATCGGGCATTCAACGATCCGAAAGCCCTTTTTCCAGGTGTAAAACTTGAATTCGATCTGGAAGCCGTACCCATTTGTCTTGATACGGTCCAGGTCGACAGCCTGCAGGACTTCACGCCGAATCAGGTTGAAGCCGGCGGTTGCATCACGTAGCGGCATCGCAGTCACCAGGCGTGTATACACCGAAGCGAAATAAGAGATCAGCAGCCTCTGCAGCGGCCAGTTGACAACATTGACGCCGGAGATATAACGGCTGCCGACCACAAGATGAGCGCCGCGTTCGGCATAAGTGATCAGCCGGGGAATATCCTTTGGATTGTGACTCAGGTCGGCATCGATCTGCACCACTGCATCGTAGTCATGTTGCAGGGCATACCGGAATCCGGCGACATACGCGGTACCCAGGCCCAGTTTGCCCGCGCGTCGCATCAGGTGCAGACGACCATTCCCGTTCATAAGGCGCGCCACGATGTCCCCGGTGCCGTCCGGGGATGCATCGTCGATCACGAGTAGTTCGACACGGGCATCCGAAGCCAGAACCCGTTCGATTACCTTGAGAATGTTGTCGCGTTCATTGTACGTCGGCATCACCGCCAGTACTTTGTTCAACGGCCGCATCTCGTCTTCCCGGTTCCCATGCTAATTCAACTGCGCTTCCTGTTCACGATACAGCTTCAGCGCCTCTTCCACGTTACGGAATTGCAGATTCAGCTCTCTTTGCGCTTTATCAACCACCAGACCGGATTGAAGCGGACGGGTTGCGGTCTGACCCAGCAGGCGGGTCAGAGTGGTCTGAATCAAGCCGGCGTCCAGGTTGTATGCTTCAGCGATTTTTACCGCGAATTCGTATCGACTGAGAATCTCACGCCCCGCCGCGTTCCAGATCCCCTCCTTGTTCAGCATCGCAATTTTCTTCACTGCCAGTGCAAGATCATCCACAAGAGTGACATTGGATATCTGGTCGGTGACGATTTTTACATCCCGTCGCTCCCGCAGCATTTTCACCAGCCAGGATACGAAACTGGGCTTCAGTTCCCGACCGTGCCCGAAAACCACCACAGTGCGAAGCACCGCGCCTTCCACATTCCCGCCCAGAACGATGTTTTCGGACGCGTGCTTGCTCTTCCCATAGTAGGAGAGCGGATTGGGCCGATCCAGCTCGGTATAGGGTCCGGCGGTGCCGTCAAAAACATAGTCCGATGAAAGATGAATCACCTTGGAACGCGAACGGCGGGCACCCTCAACCAGGTACCCCACAGAGTTTACATTGATGTTCCAGCACTTTTCCCGTTCGATTTCACAGGCATCGACATGGGTCATCGCCGCAGCGTTGATAATAAACGTGGGGCGGACCTCTTTGATCAGACGCAAGGTGCCGGTCCGGTCCGTGATATCATGCCTGCGGTAGTCAAAGT
>WJJA01000019.1 GCA_014729955.1 bacterium | reverse complement strand
GGGCGACATCCTCGTCGGGAAGGTTACTCCGAAGGGCGAGACCGACCTGACACCGGAAGACAAGCTCTTGAAGGCGATCTTCGGTGATAAGGCCGGCGATGTGAAGGACGCGTCCCTGCGTGCGCACCCCGGCATGTACGGCATCGTGATCGACACGAAGTTGTTCAGCCGGAAGAAGAAGGATGCAGAACAGCGTCGCCGCGACAAGGAACGGATTGAACGTCTCGAGGAAGAGGGTGAACGTCAGCTGGGCGCCTTGAAGCGCAATGTGTACGACAACCTGAAGAATCTCCTCGTCGGCCGGACAGCCAAAGAGATCCGTTCGATTGAAGACGATGACGTGCTGATCCCCGAAGGCACGGTGTATACCGACGAGATGATCGACGCGCTGAACCTCGCATTGCTGCCCTACGAAGTCGAGTGGACGGAGGATGACGAGACCTCGCTGATGGCCAATTACGCCCTCAACGAATTCCGAAAGGAGTACGAAGAGGTTTCGACGGAGATCCGCAACCAGCAGCACAAGATCCAGGTGGGCGACGAGCTTCCGTCCGGCATTCTCCAGTTGGCAAAGGTCTACGTGGCGCAGCGGCGCAAATTGTCGGTCGGCGACAAGATGGCCGGTCGGCACGGGAACAAGGGTGTCGTCGGAAAGATCGTTCCGATGGAAGACATGCCGTTCCTCGAGGACGGCCAACCGGTGGACATCATCTTGAACCCGCTCGGTGTGCCGTCCCGTATGAACATCGGCCAGATTTTCGAAACGGTGCTTGGGTGGGCCGGCGCGAAGTTGGGTAAGAATTACGCAACCCCGGTGTTTGACGGTGCCTTGATGGAGCATGTGCAGAACGAGCTCCGTGAAGCGGGGCTGCCGGAAGACGGCCAGGTGCAGTTGTTTGACGGCCGTTCCGGCGAACGGTTCGACCAGCAGACAACCGTGGGCATGATCTACATGCTGAAGCTTTCGCACCTTGTCGACGACAAGATTCACGCACGGTCCATCGGCCCGTACAGCCTGATCACGCAGCAGCCGCTCGGCGGTAAGGCGCAGTTCGGCGGCCAGCGGTTCGGCGAAATGGAAGTCTGGGCGCTGGAAGCGTACGGTGCCGCCCACACGCTGCAGGAGATCCTGACCGTGAAGTCGGACGATGTGCAGGGCCGTGCGCGCACCTACGAGGCGATTGTGAAGGGCGAGAATCTTCCTCTGCCCGGCACACCGGAATCCTTCAACGTGTTGATTCACGAGCTGATGGGTCTCGGCCTCGATGTCAAACTTGAGTAATACGCCGCGTTGCATACCCCGCCTTCCACCGGGAGGAGGGGGCATCCAAATGATCGGCGACGGTGATTAACGCGGCATTCAGCAGGAGGTATCCGATGGTGATGTCGAACCGCAACCAGGATAGCGAGCGAAAGCAGTTTAACCGGATCAGCATCAATCTGGCGTCCCCGGAAATGATCCTTGCTCGTTCCTACGGTGAGGTCACGAAACCGGAAACCATCAACTACCGCAGTTATAAACCGGAGAAGGACGGACTCTTCTCCGAAAAGATCTTCGGTCCGACCAAGGACTGGGAATGCCATTGCGGCAAGTACCGCGGCATTCGTTACAAGGGCATCATCTGCGACCGCTGCGGCGTGGAGGTGACCCGCAAGGATGTACGCCGCAAACGGATGGGCCACATCAAGCTCGCCGTGCCGGTGGTGCATATCTGGTTCTTCAAGTCCATGCCCTCGAAAATCGGGTACCTGCTCGGTATGTCGGTGCGTGAACTTGAGCGTGTGATTTATTACGAAAACTACGTCGTGATCCAGCCCGGCAACACCGGGATGAAAGAGATGGAGCTGATCACGGAAGCGGAATACCTGGAGCTGATGTCCGAGCACGGACCGGCGAACCAGCAGCTTCCGGACGACAGCCCCGAGCGCTTTATCGCGAAGACCGGCGGCGAAGCGGTGCGCGAGATGCTGCGTCGCTTGAACATCGAGAAGACCGCCGCAGATCTTCGTCACCAGATCCGCACCGAAACCAGCATGCAGCGTAAGCAGGACGCGATCAAGCGCCTGCGCGTGGTCGAAGCGATCCGTGAGCATCCGGAGCGCGACTCGACACGTCCCGAGTGGATGGTGTTGAGCGTGATCCCCGTAATCCCGCCGGACTTGCGTCCGCTGGTACCGCTTGAAGGCGGACGGTTTGCCACCAGCGACCTGAACGACCTCTACCGACGTGTGATCATCCGTAACAACCGCCTGAAGCGATTGATGGAGATCAAGGCGCCGGAAGTCATTCTGCGCAACGAGAAGCGCATGCTGCAGGAAGCGGTGGACAGCCTGTTCGACAACGGCCGCAAGTCTGTGGCGGTGCGTTCCGACGGCAACCGTCCGCTCAAGTCGCTCTCCGACAACCTGAAGGGCAAGCAGGGCCGGTTCCGTCAGAACCTGCTCGGTAAGCGTGTGGACTATTCCGGCCGCTCGGTGATTGTCGTCGGGCCTGACCTGAAACTGCACGAGTGCGGCCTGCCGAAATACATGGCGATCGAGCTCTACAAACCATTCGTCATTCGCAAGCTGATCGAGCATGAATACGCCAAGACCGTGAAGAGCGCCAAGCGCATGGTGGAACGACGCGACGAGGTGGTCTGGGGCATTCTCGAAGAGATCATCGAGAACCACCCGGTGCTGCTGAACCGTGCCCCCACCCTCCACCGTCTCGGTATCCAGGCGTTCCAGCCGCTGTTGATCGAAGGCAAGGCGATCAAGCTCCATCCGCTGGTCTGTACCGCGTTCAACGCCGACTTCGACGGCGACCAGATGGCGGTGCACGTCCCGCTTTCGTTCGAGGCACAGCTCGAAGCTCGCCTGCTGATGCTCGCCGCGCAGAACATCATGCACCCGGCGAACGGACGGCCGATTACCGTCCCGAGCCAGGACATGGTGCTCGGTTGCTATTACATGACCAAAAAGCGACCGAACGCGCTCGGCGAAGGGATGTTCTTCTCAAGCACGGATGAAGCAATTGTCGCGTTCAACCACGGCAAAGTCAGCCTGAACGCTGAGGTCTACGTCCGCATCCGTGACGATTACGTACTCACCACGCCCGGGCGTGTGTTGTTCAACCGCATCATCCCGGAGCAGGTGGCGAAGGATATCTTCTACAACGAATTGCTGTCGAAGAAACGTCTGCAGCAGATCATCGCCGACTGCCACCGTCGTGTCGGTAATGCGGAAACCGCGAACTTCCTGGATAACCTGAAGAACCTCGGCTTTTCGTACTCGACCCGCGGCGGTCTCTCAGTGGGCCTGGGCGACGTGAATGTGCCGGACGAGAAGTTCGAGATCATCAACCATTCGCAGGAACGTGTCGATGAAATCACGGCGAACTACGAGATGGGTGTGATCACCGACGGTGAACGATACAACCAGATCATCGATGTGTGGACCCATACCAACAACGCCGTGGCGGATGCGATGTTCCGCCGGATGGAATCGGACCGTGACGGATTCAACCCGATCTTCATGATGGCCGACTCCGGTGCGCGTGGTTCAAAGGACCAGATCCGTCAGCTCGCCGGGATGCGCGGTCTGATGGCAAAACCGCAGAAGACCATGACCGGCGGCAAGGGCGAAATTATCGAGAACCCGATTACCTCGAACTTTAAGGAAGGGTTGACGGTACTCGAGTACTTCATTTCCACTCACGGCGCCCGTAAGGGCCTGGCGGACACCGCGCTGAAGACGGCGGACGCCGGCTACCTGACACGCCGTCTCGTGGACGTCGCCCAGGACGTGATCGTGCGCGAAGACGACTGCGGTACCCTGCGCGGGATTACCGTGGAGGCGCAGAAAGAGGGTGAGGAAGTCACCGAGCAGCTCTTTGAGCGCATTCTCGGACGTGTCACCGCGGAAGATGTCATCAACCCGGTCACCGGCGAAAAGGTGCTGGACCGTAATATCCTGATCGGCGCAAACGAAGCGGAATTGATCGCGACCTCCGGCATCGACAAGGTAAAAATCCGTTCGGTGCTGACCTGTGAAACCGAAGTCGGTGTCTGCAGCAAGTGCTACGGCATCAACCTGACCAACGGCCAGATGGTGGACCACGGTGAAGCGGTCGGGGTGATCGCCGCACAGTCCATCGGTGAGCCGGGCACGCAGCTGACCCTGCGTACCTTCCACATCGGTGGTACGGCGGCACGCATCGCCTCTGAATCCAGCGTCGTTGCCAAGGGCGACGGCATGGTGCTGTTCGAGAACATTCATCATATCTCCCAGAAGGCTGAAAAAGGTAAGCCGGGCGAGATCAACGGTGAGCGCTGGATCACGATTCGCCGTAACGGTATCGTGAAGCTGCTGGACGACAACAACCGCATCATCTCCCGGTATTCGGTGCCGTACGGCGCGCTGCTGCATGTTCGTGACGGCATGACCGTGAAGCGCGGTCAGATCCTGTTCGAGTGGGATCCCTACTCGATGTCGATCGTCGCGACGGAAAGCGGCACGGTTCGTTACCACGACATCAAAACGGGCACCACCATGCGCGAGCAGGTGGACGAAATCACCGGCATGAAGCAGAAGGTGATTATCGAGGCACCCGGCCAGAAGAAGCTGAACCCGGCGATCGAATTGATCGACGAGAACGGCAAGAAGGTCGGCACCTACATCCTCCCGACCGGTTCAAACCTGGTCGTGGAAGACGGCGACGAGGTCAAGGGCGGCGACGCGCTGGTAAAGATCCCGCGTGAAACCTCCAAGACCAAGGACATCACCGGCGGTCTGCCGCGCGTGGCGGAGCTGTTCGAGGCGCGCAAACCGAAGAACCCTGCGGTGGTCACGGAAGTTGACGGCACAGTTCGTTTCGGAAAACTGAAACGCGGGTATCGTGAGATCATCATCGAAGCGCCCGACAGCCAGAAGTTCGAGTACCAGATCCCTTACGGGAAGCATGTGCTCGTGCATGAAGGTGAATTCGTAACTGCCGGCGAACGGCTGTGCGAAGGTGCGGTCAGCCCGCAGGACATTCTTGCGGTGCTCGGACCCGCCCAGGTGCAGGAATACCTCGTGAACGAGATCCAGGAGGTCTACCGTCTGCAGGGTGTGCGCATCGCCGACAAGCATATCGAAGTGATCGTGCGCCAGATGATGCAGCGTGTGCGTGTGGACGATCCGGGCGATACACGCTTCCTCGAGGGCGACCAGGTCGACATCAACCGTCTCAACAAGGCGAACCGTTCGATCCAGGGTCAAATCGTTGTCGAGACCATGGGCGACAGCCGCTTCATGGAAGGCGAGATTCTCGACCGCAGCGAGTTCAACCGTGAAGTGCGGCGTCTGAAGAAACTCGATCTGCAGCTTCCGACCAGCCGTCCCGCACGCCCGGCGGTCTACGAACCGCTGCTGCTCGGTATCACCCAGGCGTCGCTGTCCACCGAATCGTTCTTCTCGGCGGCCTCGTTCCAGGAGACGACCCGTGTGCTGACCGAAGCGGCGATCGAACGGAAGACCGACGAACTCGGCGGTTTGAAGGAGAACGTGATCATCGGCCATCTCATTCCCGCCGGTACCGGGTTGCGTGAATACCGCGAACTTGAGATATCGAACAAGGAAGAGGAAGAACGTGAACGACTGGCTGTGGAAGAGTCAGAATGGCTCAAATACGAAGCCGAGCGGGCACGCATGGAAGCCGATTCCTACCAGTCCGACCTCGAGGAAAGCACCGACAGCGAGGATGATGACACCGAAGAGGTGAGCGTAGAGGAACGGTCGGATGAAGAACCGCCGTCCCCCGAAGATTACACCTCGCCGGGCGCCGATGACATCAGCTGAATGTTCGGCCGGAATGGAACCATTTTCCGCCCGCACCGGCTTCGACCGTTGCGGGCGTTTTTTCTCTCGCACCGTTCCGTCAGATCCTCCGATCCAACGGCCGACCACATGAGGTGTAGCCCGGCGTCCCTGACCCCGGGGAGGGTACCGGCTCGGAGATAGCCCGAATATTTCATGAATGAAGAAAACATTCTTTTCCAAACACCACATTAACAATAAGATAATGTCGCGCTGTACAGGTTTTCTCTGACACAGATTGTGTCCAGGCCAATCTCATCTATTCATTCCCCCTTCGGGCGGTCCCAACTGCGTCATCTGCTTTGTTGCGAAGGATTCGCGGTATTGCCATACAGCTTCATCCTTCGCGCCT
>WJJA01000144.1 GCA_014729955.1 bacterium | reverse complement strand
GGATAGCATCGATTACAAATTTCAGCATCGGGAGGCGGCTGAACGATTCAAATTGGTCCATCACAACATGATGCGCTGATCGTTCTGAAGCAGAGGGCAGCGGGGGTACACGCTTTCGTTTTCCCGGGTCGGCCAGGTGGGGAATGGTGGGGCCGTTGTCCGGCGGTGAAGCCGGACGGTCGGCTTTGTCGGCGTCAATTGTATTCATAGATCCAACAATTCGTTTCCCGCTGTCTTTTCGTTCACGAACTACCAAAATACGGCACAGACGGGGCCGGCATCCATTGCTCGTCTCTTTCGGAGCCAATCGAATCACCGCAAGGGATCTATCGCCCCTCTTTAACACGAATATTTCATGAATGAAGAAAACATTCTTTTCTAAATACTATATTAACAAAAAGATAGTGTCGCGCTATATGGTTTTGCTTCGGCACAGAATGTTTTCAAGGCGAATTCATCTATTCATTCCCCCTTCGGGCGGTCCCAAGCACGTCATCTGCTTTGTTCCGAAGGATTCGGGGTATTGCCATACAGCTTCATCCTTCGCGCCTCGCATCTGACGCACTTTGAACTCGTGAAATATTCGGGTTAATGGTCGTGGATCTCGTCCTCTTCTTCGTTTTCCGTGCTTTGATCTCCTCCGACGGATGACGATCCCGCAGGAGCGGCAGCGGATGGATCAAACCCTTCCCGTATCTCCGGGTGTCGAATCTTGCCGCCTGTATGGCCGGTCCAGGCAAGCACACTTGCCGCGATACCGGTTGCGAGGATCAATACGACCGGTTTCCATACATCGATTTCCGTTTTACCTGATCGGTGGAGCAGAAAAGCGAAAGCCAGAGCGAGCAGGCCGACCGCGAGACTGACCCAACCCGCGAGTTCCCCCATTTCTTCGTGTTCATGCATGATTTCATGGTCGATACCGCCGAACTGCTGCAGCACACCTTCCGCCTCTTCGCCGCTCAACATGGCACCGACACCGCCAATGCCCGCAATGACAAGGATAATCACCGCGGAATAAAACACGCCTTTGGCGTCATGCCTGATCAGCACAATGGCCAACAACGGCAAGGCGAAAAACAACCCCAAAATGGGCAGGTGGTTCAGCAGGAGATGGATTTGTGCACCGTTCATCGTCTTTCCCTTGTATGATGTATTGAAAAAAATAGTCCATGGTTGTGGCCTGCAAAAGCACAATCCGGACGTTTCAAACAGGAGTGGAGAGATTCTCCGCTGCATCGTTTACGAACCACCGGCACTGGTACATGAGCGTGCCTGTTTCTATCTTCCGGAACCGGACAGACGAAACCAACAGGGAGCCGATCATGCCGCGGCCTGCAGAGTTCAAGGACAAGCCCTTCAAGCACACGATCTTTCTGAAAATCGCCGAAGCGATCCAGGCGTCAGCCGATTCGGATGAGGCGCCGATCGCCCTGCATGTCGGGGATACCTGGTGCGATCTGCCCGAGGAACTGCTGACACCTCTGCCGGAAGAACCGTGGAACGAGCGACTAAGCCGGTACGGTAACACGCGCGGCGAAACCGAGTTGCGCCGTCGCCTCGCCGCCAAGCTGCGCGAACAGAACAAGCTGCCGGTGAGCAGCCCCGATGAAGTGCAGATCGTCTTCGGCGCTACCGGCGGGCTTTACCTCGCTATGCAGAAGCTGCTCGAACCGGGCGATGAAGTCATTGTCCTTTCCCCGCAGTGGACCATCTTCCGTGTCGTCGCTTCCACTGCACGGGTGCGCATCGTGGAAGCTCCCTTTTTCCACAGGATCGCGGACGAGCCGGACGGCAACCTCGCAGCCTGGATTGAGCCGTTCCTGAGCGAACGCACTCGCGCGATCTATTTCAACAATCCGAACAATCCAAGCGGCGTGATGATGCTGCCCGAACATATCGAGCAAGTCGCTTCCTTCGCTGTCGAGCACGATCTGTGGGTCTTTTCCGATGAAGCCTATGAGGATTTTGTCTGGATCAACGCGCCGTATGTCAGCATCGGTTCTCTGCCCGGCATGTACGAACGCACGGTTTCAGTGTTCAGCTTTTCCAAGAGTTACGCCGCAGCTGGATTGCGTCTCGGCTATGTCGCTGCACCGCCCGGAGTAATCGCTGCGCTCAATCCCGGCCATGTCGGTGTGGGATATGAGCCCAATCGATCGAGCCAGGTGGAAGGCATTCGCGGGCTGGAACGATCGGCGGAAGTGGTAGGACGGTTGCAGAAACTTTATCGAGAGGGCAGGCAGGCGGCGCTGGAAAGCATCAAGGTTCCCCACCTCCCGGCGGAGGGATCGTTCTACCTCTTCCTGGACCTGCGCGACCGCTGGAAAGGCTTGTCGGACGACCAGAAGCTGGAACGCATGCTCTCGGCCGGGGTGATCTGTTCGCCCGGCGCACCGTTCGGAGAAGCCTATGACGGGTTCGCACGTTTCTGCTATACCTCCGAGCCCCCGGAAAAGGTGGCAGAGGCGGCACGACGCACGGCGGATCTCTAGCCCGAATATTTCATGAATGAAGAAAACAATCTTTTCTAAATACTATATTAACAAAAAGATAGTGTCGCGCTATATGGTTTTGCTTCGGCACAGAATGTTTTCAAGGCAAACTCATCTATTCATTCCCCCCATAGGGCGGTCCCAACTGCGTCATCTGCTTTGTTGCGAAGGGTTCGCGGTATTGGAATACAGCTTCATCCTTCGGGCCTCACATCTGACATACTTTGAACTCGTGAAATATCCGGGCCGGCACTCGTTGTTCCGAACGGACGAGAGAGTCTTCGTGGTCGCACGACCCGGTCGACCAAGGCATGACGCCGACTCCGGGGGCTTCCGGACCACAAGAACGGCCGTCGTCAATCCCGGCTTGCAATCCGTCCTGCCTCATTCCGTCGAGGTAACCGGACAGTCGGACCTGCAAAGCGGACCGAAAAAAAGAGCGGTGCAGGTGTTTGAACCCGCACCGCTCGCATGCATCGATCATTACGCGCTTATTCCAGCAGCAGCAGCTTTTGCACATGCTGCCGGCCCTCCGCCTCCAGCCGAAGGAAGTAAGTACCGGAAGAGACCGGCCGGCCGGAAGAAGTCATGCCGTCCCAGATCACTTTGTGCGATCCCGCGACGACCGGCCCATGCAGCAGGTTCACGACCTCACGACCGAGAATGTCATACACACGAAGCGTCACATCCGCCGCCCGAGGAGCGTCGTAGCGAATCACCGTGTGATTGTTGAAAGGATTCGGACTGGCGCTGTGCAGGGTCCAGCTGTCGGGCAGCGGGCTGTCTTCCCGTTCCTCGACATCCGTGGTAAAGTCGTCGATGTGCATCGCGTACAAGCCCGGCAGGTAGTCGTCCGACGTACCGCGCAGGTCCTCCCACATCGCGATGAACCCGTCTTCCCACGCCGGTTCCATCACAAACTCATACAACCAGGGGACAGGATCCTCGCCGGTCAGGGCAGCCCCTTCATCCGGGTAAGGCGGTGTCGCCTCGGCAAGCTCGCCATCCGCCCGGTAATGAGCGAATCTTGGAACGGGGTTCTCGTTGTAGCTCACCGGGGACTCCATCCAGCCTACGTACACGGACAGATCGGACTGGCTTGCGAGAACCGGTTGTCCCTTGTTGCGGTTAACGGCCCCGGGCAGAATGGTATCTGTCAATTGTGTCCCGGCACCATTAAAACGGGCCAGGGCGATGTGCTGGTTTCCGCCGTCCAGCTGGAAACTCCATGCCATCCAGAAACTGTTGGGAACACCGCCGGCGGGCTGGATATCAAGGGCGCCCATGATGTAATGCTCATCAGCAAGCAGCAGACCTTCGTCTCCCCACAGCCGATCTCCGTCAAGGCTGATCCGCTGTCCGTGGATGCTGCGGTTAGAGGGGTTGCCGGGATTCAAGGATGCCGCAACCATCCAGTCTCCGTCCAGTTCGATCAAAGCGTAATCCTGCCAACGCCCGAGAAAATCCACAAACGGACTGACGCCGTAATCCCACAAAGGTTCTCCATCCCTGTCAACCGCGTACAGCAAAAGACTGGTGTCGCCGCCGGGCTCCGGACGTTCCACGAGAATGCCCGCTGCTTCGTCGTTAAGGATGTGAATATCTCTGACTCGGTAATCGAAATAACCCTCGTCCGTGGGCAGGTTATACGTCCATTGC
>WJJA01000143.1 GCA_014729955.1 bacterium | reverse complement strand
GTCCATACGTGACATTGCAGAAGATGAGAGCGTATTCCTGCACGAAAATGTCAAGGATCCCGCACCGTACCTGGCCGGCTGCGATCTTTCCGTATCGCCCGTCCGAGTCTGTTCCGGCTACCCGAACAAAATCGTGGAAGCGCTGCACTGGGGTCGTCATCCGGTGGTATCCTACCGTGAGGGCGTCGAGGGCCTTCCTGCTTCGATTCGTGCCGAGATTGCGATTGCGGAAAACCCCGCGCAGTGGGTGGAGACGATCGCATCCCTGGTCAATGAAGGACGCATGTCCGGGGAACGGGTGGAGCGTATCCAGACCGTACTCTACGATGAACTCAACGACGACCGGATTCTTTCCGCCCTGGAAGAGGTCTACGACAGGGCGCTCGAGAGTCGCTGAGCCGGTGTTCGCCGAGGAATCACGCCTATCCCCGCCGAATCAAATCCGGCAACTCATGATTCCGTTGCCGCGAGCGCCGTTCCCGCCTTGATTGCAACCAGGCATGCAATCCCGTACATCCCGCCGGCGAACAATACCACGGGAAAGTATCCCCCATCCACGGCAACCAGGGTTGCAAGCGGGGCGGCAGCCACGGAGGCGAAGCCATTCACCGCCCATGCAAGCGGCAGCTGTGTCGGCGCATGCCGATGCAGTACCGCCACCGCCCGTGGAAAGGGCCGTCCCATCAGAACCGCCGTCGGTGCAAGCACAAGGAACGCCGCCGTGACCTTCCCTGCGGCCGGCAGCCGTGTCAAAAACGGGTCCACCCATGCAAGCACTCCGAATGCGACGGCTGCACTCACCGCCGGCCACGCGGCATCGAACACTCCCGGGAATCGATTTGCTCGCCCGTGTTGTTCGGCGCGACGGCTTCGCTGCCCGACGGTACTGCTGCCGACACCGGCCAGGACGAGAAACACGGCCAGTGTGAACGCTGTCGCGTATACCGGATCGCCGAACAGGAGGCTCAGACGCTGCAGGGTGACCATCTCCAGGAACATGAATCCGACCCCGAGTGCCCCGAAGTAGAAAACCACGCCCCCGGTAATCCTGCCGTCGCCGGCTGACGGTGTCGCCTCATGCCTGCGACGTCTCCTTTGATAGAGGATGGGAGCAAGAATGAATACGGCTCCGGCAACCGTCGTTTCCAGCAACACGCTCACAGCTATCAGGTACCCGATCTCAAGCCTTTGCAACCATTGACGGCCGTACGTCTCAAAAAAGTCCGGCAGAGAACTCCAGCGGAAGAAATGGAAGAAGTAGGGGCGTGCATCACGCGCCGGGCGGAGATCATACCCGTACCGATTCAAAAGCGCTTCACGGTTTGAACCGAGGAGCTGTCGGGCAAACCAGGCGAGCGATGTCGAATCCGCCGCCGATGGTTGCGGGGTTTCACTTGACATCGCCTGGAGCAGTTCAGGCGGTGCATGATCGACTGTAAGGCCCAGCTCGCGAACGGACTGCGCGAGGACGGCAACGGTGCCATTGTCCGGTGGACTGCGGAAGACAATGGTTACCGCCGCCAGGTAGTTATGCGCCTGCAGGATCCGCGTTTCAGGACGGTCTACCCCTTCCGCTTCGAGCGCCTCAGCTGCGGTGAGCAGCAGTTTCGGATTGTCACGCGGGGGCGTTTGCAGCCCGCGTGTGAGCACCAGCATGCCGTCCTCGTTCAGCCGCCTCAGGCAAAGGGAAAAGGACTCGACCGTCAGAAGGGGAGTTTCGTGCATCGTCAGCATGCCGCTTACCCCGGCGGCTGCACCTTCCACGGAACTGATACGGATGATGTCATAGCGCGTTTTCGTTTGCTCCAGATAACGGCGGGGGTCGTCTATGACAGGTTCCACATCGTCCCCTCGATAGACACGGCCGCCGTCGGAATCCGACAGCGCCCGGACAAGGCCGATCATCGCCGCATTCGGCTGCACGACTGTTATTGTTGCCGCCCGGTAGAGGCGAGCGAGCCACACATTGGTCCCGCCTTCTTCGTCCAGCAGAAGCACGTTGGCATGGTCAACGGCACGATGCGGCAGTGACTGCGGGGTGTGCTGCAGGATTTCGGCATCCCGGGCGTTCCGGATACGAAAGACGGGATCAGCATGATGTCCGTCCGCGGTCAGGGCGTACTGGCGCGGCGGAGGAGCGGTCGCTGTGAGGCCGGCGAACAGGGTCTGGTGCAGTCGGTCGGATGCTGTAAGATCAAGGCGTGCACGGGGCGTGAAGCGTGTCGCAACACGGCGAGCGTCACCCTGCGCCTCCCACCGTTCCAGGCTCGCAAGCATCTTGTACGGATCCATCGGCGGTGTCGGCAGCGTGAGCGCCGCGGCAATCGCTGCGGCAGCGGCCGTAGCCGGGCCGATCCAATGTTTTGCTTTGGGAATGCCCCGAGCCTGTTTCGATTCCCCGAACCACCATAAGGGTGCAAGTAACAGCGTCAACAGCGAAAACGCACTCAGCAATGTGTGGGGGGCGATCCCGTTCAGGGCAAACACCACTGCCCCGGCACCGATGCCGCTGCCCGTAAGGTTTACGGCGTACACGCCCGACGCGTTCGCTCCGTAGCGAATCAACGTCAACCCGATCAGGAGCGCTCCGGCCAGGAACGGCAGCAGCAGCAGGATGTGGTACACCATGAGATAGCCGGCCTGTCGGAAGCTGTACATCAGGTAACGGATATCCACGGGCAGCATCTGCGAAACCGCCGGTGTGATGGAAATCGACAGGGCGAGCAGGACGGTAAGCCACATGGCGGACTCTTTAAACCGTCGCAGCAACGCTTCCCGGAAAAATGCCAGGATGGTGCCGGAGATCCCGAAACCCAGCAGCGCGGTGCTGATCACCAGGTAGGCGAAGTGATGCCAGCTCGCAATCGCCAGCATTCGGGTGTAGACCACTTGAAGCGCCAGGATGACCGCTGAAACCACACCGAGGGCGAGCAGGTGAGGCAGGCGTGGCGATGCCGGCGGGGCAAACTTCATTCCTGTGCGCGCCCGGTCATCGGCACAAAGCGTACGGGCATCAGGAATTCGTGCCTGACCTCGCCATCCTGGTCTTTTGTCACAAGGATCAGGCGCTGCACTTCATACGGACCGCCCACAGGCGCAATCATCCGTCCGCCCGGGGCAAGCTGCGCGATTAAGGGAGGCGGCAGGTGACCCGCGGCGGCGGTCACGATGATCGCATCAAACGGAGCATGTTCCTCCCAGCCGTAATACCCGTCCGCGATACGAGTTTCGATGGTATCGTATCCCAGCTGTTGGAACCGTTCACGTGCCTCGTTTCCAAGGGATTCAAGGATCTCGATCGAGTACACACGGGGTGTAAGCTCGCTCAGCACCGCCGCCTGGTACCCGCTGCCCGTGCCGATCTCCAGCACCTTGTCATCCGGTTTCAGTTTCAGCGCTTCGGTCATCGCCGCAACGATGTAAGGTTGGGAAATGGTCTGCCCCTGGCCGATGGGAAGCGGACGGTTCGCGTAGGCGTCCCCTCGCAGACGCGGGGGAACGAAGAGGTGCCTGGGCACATGCCGCATCGCCGCAAGCACGCGATTGTCGTCGATCTCCGGTCGGATATGCATTTCGACCATCCGGCGACGTTCGTCGGCACGTTCGTCAAACCGCGGTCGCTCCCGGTTTGCCTCGCCTGCCGGCGACTCCGCGACGACGAGGGATCCCGGCAATCCGGAAATCAAAAGGATGAGTGCTGCCCAAACGACTGCGTGTCTCTTTCGATGGGCATTCTTCATAGCGGTTACCCTCCCGGTAAATTCGCATTTTCAACAGATTCGCATCAGCTGTTCGCCGGAAGGCAGGGTAAGAATGCGTGTCGTGCCGTACGGGTTACGCAGCAGCACCCGGCCTGCCTCGCCGGCAAGGACTTCACCCGCCAGGGTCGCCTTTTCGGAAACCGGGTGAGTCTTCAACACGGTCAGCGCTTTCTCCGCATCCCGTTCCGGCAGCACGGCGATAAACCGGCCTTCATTGGCGATATGAATAGGATCGAAGCCCAGGATTTCGGCAAACCCCGCCACCGGATCGGACACCGGCACAGCCTCTTCGTTCAACAACATGCCGTGCCCGCTGTCACGTGCCAGTTCGTACAACGCGCTCGCAAGACCGCCCCGTGTGAGGTCACGCAGGGCATGCAGTTCAACTCCGGCTTCCAGCAGACTTCTTACCGGCGCGACCAGCGGCGCGGAATCGCTTTCGATGTCGCCGGCGACGTTGATGCCGTCCCGTACCGCGAGCACAGCGGTGCCATGCCGGCCGACATCTCCACTCAGGAGTATGCGGTCACCCGGCTCAATCGCCGAAGGACCCGGTATCGGGTCATGATCGAACACCCCCACACCGGCCGTGTTGATGTAAAGCCCGTCTCCTTTGCCGCGTTCCACAACCTTGGTGTCACCGGTGACGATGTTGACGCCGACCTCGTCCGCCGCGCGTTTCATCGAGACCGTCAGGCGCCACAGCCGCTCCATCTCGAGCCCCTCCTCGATGATGAAACCCGCGCTCAAGGCAATCGGGCGCGCGCCGGCCATTGCCAGGTCGTTCACGGTGCCGTGCACCGCCAGGGAACCGATGTCGCCACCGGGAAACTCCAGCGGTGTTACGACAAAGGAATCGGTTGTGAAGGCGACACGGTCTCCCGTGACAGCCAACAGGGCGGCGTCGGTGCGGTCCTGCAAACCCTCCCCGAAAACCGCGGCGAAAAGATCTCGGATCAGCCGGTGCATAAGGGTGCCGCCTCCGCCGTGCGCGGGCAGCACGCGGGGGTAGTCTTCCAGCGGCAACGGGCAGGTTAAGCCGTCCAATACGCTCATGATCGCTCCACCGATTGCGTTCCCTCGACACCACGATGCAGATAGTAAGCGGCGCAGGCGCCTTCCGACGATACCATCGTCGCACCCAGCGGCGATTCCGGTGTGCAGACGGTACCGAACAGTGGACACTCCGGCGGCTTCTTTGCACCCTGCAGTATCAACCCGCTGATGCATTCAGACGGCTTCAGGTCGTGTTGTTCATGAAACGTGAAGCGCTGCCCGGCATCATACGCCGCATACTCCCCGCGCAACTTCAACCCGCTGCCGGGGAAGGTGCCGATCCCGCGCCAGGAGCGGTCGCACACTTCGAAGACACGCTCGACCATCGACCAGGCATGCGGGTTGCCGTCCCGTTTCACCGCACGGCTGTAGGCGTTCTGCACTTCGGCGCGCCCGTCTTCGAGCAGCCTTACCGTTTCCAGTACCCCCTTCAGGATATCCGCCGGTTCGAAGCCGGTGACCACCACCGGGACACCGTGCGATGACGCGACGGGCTCATAGATACGGTACCCGGTGACCGTGCAGACATGACCGGCCGCAAGAAAGCCCTGCACACGATTGCCCGGGGATTCGAGCAGAGCCTCCATCACCGGAGGCACCAGCACATGCGCGACGAGCAGCGAGTAGTTGTCGATTCCTGCCGCACGCGCCCGCTCGACCGTCAGCGCCGTCGTCGGCGCGGTGGTTTCAAAACCGACCGCGAAGAAGACCACCTCCAGGTCCGGGTTTTCGTTCGCAAGCTGCAGGGCATCCATCGGCGAATAGACTGTTTTCACATTCCCGCCCGCCGCCTTGGCCGAAAGCAGGTCCTTTTCACTGCCCGGAACGCGAGACATATCGCCGAAGGTGCAGAGGACGACCCCGTCACGCTCCGCCAGCTCAATCGCCTGATCGACCAGGGAGACATCGGTCACACACACCGGACAACCGGGACCGTGGACCAGTTCAATCTCCTTCGGCAGGAGTTGATCCAGCCCGAACCGGACAATCGCGTGGGTCTGTCCGCCGCAAACTTCCATGATGGTCCAGGGTCGGGTGGTGATCCGACGGATCTCATCCGCCAGGCTGTGCACCAGTTTTGGATCGCGGTATTCACGGCTGTATTTCACGCGCCCGGCTCACCTTCATCAAACGCGCCCAGGCCGCCGCCCGCGTCCGCCAGGCGTTTCAATTCCTCCAGCGTGCGCTGTGCCTCCACTTCGTCCACGGTCTGCAGGGCAAACCCGGCATGTACCAGCACCCAGTCGCCCTTGCCGGCCTCAGGCACATACGCGAGGCTCACTTCACGACGCACCCCGCTGAACTCCACTTCACCCCGGAGGTCCAGGGGACCTTCACCGTGTACCTCCAGAATTCGCCCGGGAATCGCCAGACACATGGGGGAACCTCCGAGTTGATTTCAAGCACCCCTTTTGGGGTGTTCATGCTGTGCGTGTGCCCGATAGGAATACGCAACCGCCTGCCCGTAAGCAATGCCGCCGTCGTTCGGTGGAATTGCACGATGGATGTAGACCTCGAATCCCTTTTCACGCAACGTCGACAGCGCCGTTTCGGTCAACAGACGGTTCTGGAACACACCGCCCGTCAGTACAATCTGTGAGCAATCGTTCCATTTCGCAACCCGCACGATCAGATCTGCCAAACTTGTGTGAAAGGCTTGCGCGAGAGTTTCCGGGTTCGTGTTTTTTCTTCTGCGAACCAGGTCGCGCAGCATCGGCTCCCAGTCCAGCACAGCCGGCTTGTCTTCGGCCTGCTCACGCAGGTCGAAGCCTGTCAAAGCGGTCGGCACACTCCCGCCGGCACGCCGTGCCGCCCACTCGAGCTGCATTGCGGCATGTCCCTCGTACGCCGCCCGGTCGGCGATCCCCAGCAGGAATGCGACAGCGTCGAACTGGCGCCCCACCCCCGAAGACGGTACCACATGCGCCCTGCGTTCCAGCGCCGTCATAAGGGCTTTGAGGTTACGGTCCGTCACCACACGATTGAAACGATCCGCTTTGACGGAGTTGAAGGGCTCACTCCATGCAGGCCCCTCCATCTCGAACAGCAGTCCGAGCGCGCTCCGGTGAATCTCGCGCACCGCCCTGTCGCCGCCGGGCAGCGGAATCGGCCGCATGGCTGCGATTCGACGGTGCAGCGAACCGTTCACATGGAAGACCTCGCCGCCCCGGATCGTGCCGCCCCTGCCGTACCCGGTGCCGTCCCAGGCGATGGCAGTGACCGGCCCTTGCAGGCGATGTTCACCGATACAGGCGTATGCGTGCGCGAGATGATGCTGTACGGCAAACCGATGCTCGGGCCGCTCATTCGCGTACCGGGTCGACGGGTAGTCCGGGTGACGATCGTGCAGGACCGTTTCGATGGGAGCGTCGTACAAGCCTTCAAGGTGATCGATTACTTCATGAAAGGCGCGTTCAGCCTGCAGGGTTTCCAGGTCGCCGATGTGCTGCCCGGTAAACGCGCGATCGTCGAGAGTGCGCACCACGCTGTTTTTCAAGTGTCCGCCCACCGCGAGCAGAGGCGGTTGCGAATACGGCAGAGGCAGGGGCAGCGGCGCATAGCCGCGTGCACGACGCAAGACCTGCAGTCCGTCGTCCACGACACGCACCACGCTGTCGTCCACATGCCGTGCAATCGGACGGTTGTGTACCAGGAACAGGTCCGCAATGCCGCGCAGGCGCTCGAATGCTTCCGTTTCGTCGAAGCAGATCGGCTCGTCTGTGAGATTGCCGCTGGTCGCCGCCACGGGACACGTCAGGTCTTTCAGCAGCAGCAGGTGCAGCGGTGTCG
>WJJA01000142.1 GCA_014729955.1 bacterium | reverse complement strand
TGTCATACGCAATCCCATGCGACCGTTATACGTATATTACGAAACCTATCCGCGAGAGGCCGATCGTCTTGATGTGTACTATCGCATCCTTGATGAGACAGGTGAAGTTGTAGTCGAGAACAGCTTCGATCAGCAAACCAAACGTCCGATCACACGCGATTACTTCACGATCGATATTTCATCTCTTTCACATGGTCGTTATGTCATTGAACTGCAGGTTCGAACACGGAACACCACGGCGTTGAAAGGTGCTCAATTCCGGATTAAAATGGCCGGCCTGCCGAATGTGATCAACGATCTGGACACGGCCATCCGACAGTTGCGTTACATCGAAAAACGCAAGAGTGTCAAAGAGATGCTACGCTCGAAAGGGACCCGCAAGGAGACTCTTTTCCGCAAATTTTGGAAAGAGCGTGATCCAACTGAAAACACGGCCGCCAATGAGTTGATGGAAGAGTATTACTGGCGTGTTTCAAGAGCGAATCAAATGTTTGGTTCCTTCCGTGACGGATGGGAAACAGACCGCGGGGAGGTATTTGTGCGCTATGGTGTGCCCGATCAAATTGAAAGACACCCTTACAGCATCAATTCACAACCTTACGAGATCTGGTACTATCATCGCCATAACCGGCGCTTTGTGTTTGTTGACGAAATGGGTTTCGGCGAATACCGCCTGGTGACGAACCTCTGGTGAAGCACTGTGATTATACCTCGATCAATTGAACCGGGCATGACCCTCGCGGCGGTTTCGCCGGCGGGGCCGGTGGACCCGGACGACTTCCATACGGCCGTTCAAACGATTGAACAGGCCGGTTTTTCTATCCGTTCCATGCCGCATGTATTGAACCGTGCAGGCTTTCTGGCCGGCAGCGATGAAGAGCGGTGTTTTGACCTGCATGAAGCTTTTCGTGATCCTGACGTGGATGCGGTCCTCTGCACACGCGGCGGGTACGGTTCCATGCGTCTGCTTCCTCTGTTGGACTATGATCTGATTGCATCAAATCCCAAACCGATGATCGGGTTTTCCGACATTACATCGCTGCAATGGGCGCTGCAACAACGGATCGGTTTGATCAGCTTTACCGGACCGCAGCTGGTGAAAGGGTGGGGGGAAAAGCTTGATGCGTTTTCTCGCGACACATGGCTCGATATGCTAGCAGGCCGGTTGTGGGGTAGCGAGATGCCGCTACCCGGGAAGGATAAAAGCCTGCAGGTCGAACGACACGGCTACGCGAAGGGTCCCCTCGCCGGCGGCAATCTCGCTGTTATTGCGGCAATGTGCGGAACCGGAAACTCACCCCAATTCAGCGATTGCATTCTTCTGCTTGAAGAGATAGATGAACCGCCGTATCGGATTGACCGTACACTGACGCAACTCGCGCATGCCGGCGCGTTCGAAGGGGTCGCCGGGGTGTTGCTCGGAGGCTTCGTTCAGCATGCGCAGGGCGGGCGGAAAGACTGGACTCGTCTTGCCGCAAACCGTATCATGGAGCTGATCCCCGGGGTGCCGGTGCTGAGCGGTGCGCCTTATGCGCACGTACCGCCCTTCTGGACGCTGCCGCTTGGAGCCTGGATGCACCTGGACGCTGAACGGGGACGAGTGATCTGCGAGGTGGAGCGGTGAGAAAGCTGCGATTCGGCATCATGGCATCGGGACGAGGATCCAACGCGGAGGCGATCCTTCAGGCATGCCGGGAGGGAAAGCTCCAGGCCGAAGGTGCGCTGGTCGTGTCAAACAATCCCGATGCAGGTGTCCATGAAGTGGCCGCCCGCTTTGATGCAGCGTCGCAAACCATCGCACGTCCGGATTTTCCTGATGGAGGGAGTTTCGCGGAAACGCTGATCGGCGCATTTCGTGATGCCGGCGTGGAATTGATCCTGCTCGCCGGCTACATGCGCAAGGTGCCGCCGGCGCTGTTGCGTGAATACCGTGGAGCCGTTCTCAACATCCATCCCGCACTTCTCCCGAGGCACGGCGGCAAGGGGATGTACGGCATCCATGTGCATGAGGATGTGTTGCGAGAAAGGGATCGGGAAACGGGTGTGACGGTGCACTACGTGGACGAAGAATACGACCGCGGCCCGATCCTGCTGCAAAAGGGCGGGGTGGACGTAAGAGCAGACGATACCCCGGAGGCCCTGGCTGAACGTGTCCTCGAGCTCGAACACCGTGCCTATCCGGAGGCTGTTGCGCTCTGGATGGAAAAACACCGTTCGATTGTTTGAGCGCTTTATGTGGTGCTTATGTGATCGGTTACCACTCTCGACTATAAGTGCTGGTCGAATGTGATCCACTCTATAGATCCTGCACGTCGACTAGACCGAATATTTCATGAAAGGAGAGAACATGCTTTTCTAAAAACTATATCAACAATAAGATAATATCACGACATACAGTTTTTCTCCGGCACAGGCCATACTCATTTTTTCATTCCCCCTTCGGACAGTCCCAACTGTGTCCTCTGCTTTGTTCCGAAGGATTCGCGGTATGGCAAACAGCTTCATCCTTCGCGCCTCACATCTGACACAGGTTGAACTCGTGAACTATTCGGGCTAGAACCATACTGTTGTTCCCGGCGCCCCCCTCCACAATTGCATACCGAACAGAAAAACGCCGCAGCTTCATAGATGCGGCGTAAGTAGCTCCGTTTTCCAGGAGTGTGCTATGCGTTCGGCCTGGTCATCTTCTCGGGGTTGACCTTTTCGTCGAACTCCTCGGCAGTCAACAGTCCGAGTGCCTCCGCCGCCTCCTTCAGGGTTGAATTGTCGGCGTAGGCCTTCTTCGCCACCTTCGCGGCATTGTCGTAGCCGATATGTGGATTCAATGCGGTCACCAGCATCAGGGACTGTTCCATTAACTCCTTGATACGGGAATGGTTCGGCTCAATGCCGTCCACGCACCGTTCGGTGAACGACACACACGCATCCCCGATCAGGCGGATCGACTGCAGCACGTTATAAATCATCACCGGCTTGAAGACGTTCAGCTCGAAATGACCGGTGGCGCCCCCGACGTTCACCGCGACATCGTTGCCGATCACCTGAGCGGCGACCATAGTGATCGCTTCGGCCTGGGTCGGATTCACCTTGCCGGGCATGATCGAAGAACCGGGTTCGTTCGCCGGCAGCAGCAGCTCGCCGATCCCGCAGCGAGGGCCGGAGCCGAGCATGCGAATATCGTTGGCGATTTTCATCAGGCTTGCGGCAATGGTCTTCAGTACGCCGGACAGCTCCACCATTGCATCATGGGCTGCCAGCGCTTCGAACTTGTTCGGCGCGGTCACGAATGGCAGGTCGGTGAGCTCGGCGATCTTCGCGGCGGAGCGCACGGCAAATTCAGAGTGTGTGTTCAACCCGGTGCCGACTGCGGTGCCGCCCAGGGCCAGTTCATAGACACGCGGCAGAGCGTTGTCGATACGCGTCAGGGCGTTGGTCAACTGCTGCGCATAGCCGGAAAACTCCTGACCCAGTGTCAACGGTACCGCATCCATCAGATGCGTACGACCGATTTTCACAATGCTTTCAAACTCTTCCGACTTGTTCTTCAGCGCATTGCGGAGCTGCGAGATGCCGGGAATGAGATTGTGCACGACACGTTCGGCCGCTGCGATATGCATCGCGGTGGGGAAGGTGTCGTTCGACGACTGAGCCTTATTGACGTCGTCGTTGGGGTGCACCGGGGTTTTCGAGCCCATTTCGCCGCCGGCGATTTCAATGGCACGGTTGGCGATTACCTCGTTGGTGTTCATGTTGGTCTGCGTGCCTGAACCGGTCTGCC